>JALYLE010000001.1 GCA_030774375.1 Chloroflexota bacterium
AGCCCAAACATCACCACCCCCGCCAGGGCGCCAACCCAGAGGCCCGCCGAGACGATCGGCCTTCGAAGGAGCTCCGGTGAGATCAGGGGTTCGGCTACACGCAGCTCCGTCCTGACGAAGATCGCCAACAGCGCCACCGCTCCAACCATCAGACCGATGAACATCGGCGAGCCCCAGCCGATCTGACCTCCCTCAGAGACGGCAATGAGCAGCAGAGCGACCCCGGCTGTCAGCGTCACCATGCCGACCCAGTCGAGGCGATGCGCACGCCGTTCGAACCGCTCGTGCAGCGCCAGCCCGATGAGCAGCGCCGCGGCGGCGCCGACCGGTACGTTGATGTAGAAGACCCAGCGCCAACCGATCGTCGAGGTGATGAGGCCACCGAGTGCAGGCCCGACGATCGCGGAAACACCCCAGACACTACTGAAGACGCCTTGCATCCGCGCACGCTCCCGTGGCTCGAAGATGTCACCCACGATCGTGAACGCGATTGGCTGGACGGCACCTGCCCCCAGGCCCTGGATGGCGCGGAAGATGATCAGCTGGAGCATCGAGCTGGACAGACCGCAGAGCACAGATCCACCCACGAAGAGCCCCACGCCCACCAGGAAGATCGGCTTTCGCCCACGGGTGTCGGCGAGGGTCGCGAAAATCGGGACGGTTGTGGTCGCGGTGAGCAGGTACGCCGCAAAGACCCAGCCGTACTCGGAGATCCCACCGAGTTGGCCGATGATCGTTGGCATTGCGGTCCCGACAACCGTCGAATCGAGCGCCGCAACCGCGATCCCGGCCATTACGCCGGCGGTGACCACGAGCTGGTTTCGGGAGATGCGCGGCACCTCGGTGGCAACGCTTCCGGCCATGGATCGATTCTAGCCGGGGAGCGCCCGCGCCCTAGGAATCACCTGCCAAGATGTATTGACTGGTGACGGACGGCTCGATACGATTGGTGCACGGAGATGCCCCCAAACATGCCACTGGAGGAGCCGATGGATCGGTCAGACGTCGAACGCTGGATCGCCGACTATCGCAAAGCTTGGGCGAGTGACGCGCCGGAGGACATCGGGGCCCTCTTCACCGAGGACGCGACGTACTCGCCGTATCCGTTCCCGCGCGAGCGGATCGGCTGGGAGGGTCGCGACCAGATCATCCGCAAGTGGATCGGCCGCGGCGACTCGAAGATCGACTGGAAGTTTGAGCACGAGATCCTCGCCGTTGAGGGCGACACGGCCGTCATTCAGGGCTGGACCTCGTACGGTCCCCGGGATGGCGACCCGCCAAAGGACTACGCCAACATTTGGCTCGTCCGGTTCGCCGACGATGGACGCGCCAGCCGATTCGCGGAATTGTGGGTGGAGCGCCCGCAAGACTAGCCAGGGCGGCGCGTTCCAGCGTGCCGCGAGTCTATCGGTCTCGAAGAAGGGTGAAGACGCTCCCCGCCGGCTCAAAGCCCGCGGCGCGATAGAGGGCCTGCGCGGCCTCCCGGGTCCGCGCTGACTCGAGGACCGCAGACTCGGCTCCCGCCTCAGAGGCCCAGGTCAGCGCCGCGTCCAGCAGAGCCGCTCCGATCCCCCGCCCGCGCATCGGCTCCGTAACAAGCAGCTCGGGGATCCAGGCCTGCGGCTCGATATCGCGAAGCGTCCCCCGTATCTCGACCGTGCAGATCCCGACAGGGACGCCCTCGGCGATTGCGGTCAGCGAGCCATCGCGCGGTCGGCGGATGAGCTCACGAAATGCGCGGTGCACGGCCTCCATGCGATTCGGCACCGGCGAACGATGCGGGCCCATCTCCGCGACGAGGCGCGTGACGGGCTCGAAGTCGGCATCGGTAAGCCGGCGAATCTCAACCCCTTCGGGCACGGCGAGACCCTCGTTCCGCAATGGCGCCATCTCGAATCGCAACATCGACTCCTCGAATCCCAAGCCGCTCAGCAGGGTCCGCGCCACCTCCTCGTCCTGCCATGCATCCACACTGAGCCGATGTGCTCGCCGCAGCCGCCACTCCTCGAGGCCCACCCGCAGCAGTGCGCGGCCGATCCCCCGGCCGCGGAAGCGATCAGCCACAACGAGTTCCGGAATCCAACCTTCCCAGGTCGCGAAGTTGAGACGGCGACGGAAGCTGAGAAGCAGCAGGCCGGCCGGCTCGTCGTCGGCGAGCGCCAGGAACGGGGCCGCGTCGATCGAGCTGAGATGGACCTCCCAGGTCGCTTTGGCTGCCGCAAGGTGAGCAGGCGGCGATCCGCCGGGTCGCTCCGCGAGCAGGCCCAACACGGCGCTCAGGTCGTCGCGACCCGCTGGACGAAGCTCGACACCCGATGGAGCGCGAACGGCAAGGCCGCCAACCGGGCGTTCCGGCCCGCCGACATTCACGCGGCGGCTGGGCCCCGCACCTGCATCGGTCTAGCGGCCCGTGAAGTCGGGCGCCCGCTTCTCCAGGAAGGCGGCCATCCCCTCCTTCTGGTCCTCCGACGCGAAGAGCAGGTAGAAGAGGCGCCGCTCGTGGGCCAGGGCATCGGTTAAGCCCATCTCGTACGCCGCGTTCACCGATTCCTTGGCAAGCCGCAGCGCGACGGGTGACTTGCTGGCGATGCTGGCAGCCAGCGCGAGGGCGTCCTCCACCAGTAGTTCGTCGGGCACGACGCGGCTCACCAGCCCGCGCGCGAGGGCCTCATGCGCCGCCATGGGCTCTCCGGTCAGGATCATCTCCATCGCCCGGCTCTTCCCGATCGCCCGCGTCAGTCGCTGGGTGCCACCAGCTCCAGGGATGACGCCGATGTTGATCTCCGGCTGCCCAAACTTGGCACCCTCCCCGGCGACGATCAGGTCGAGGGCCATCGCCAGCTCGCATCCGCCGCCGAGGCACCAGCCGGCGACGGCCGCGATCACCGGCTTGGTGATGCGCCGCACGCGATCCCACTGCGTGATCCGGTTGCCGCGCAGCATGTCGATGGGGCTGGCATCCGCCATCTCGCCGATGTCGGCGCCCGCGGCGAAGGCGCGCTCGTTGCCGGTCACGACGATGACCCGCACGTTCTCCTCGCGATCGAGCGACTCGAGCGCGACGCACAGCGCGTCCATGGTCGGTCCGTTCAGGGCGTTGAGCTGTTTCGGCCGATTGAGTCGGACGAGGGCCGTGCGCTGCTCTGCGTGGCGTTCGACAAGGACGAGCGGCACAGGCAGCGGGGTCTCGGCAGGAGCCGCCATCACGGGACCCCTTCCTGGAGCGCGGTGAGCAGCGCCCCGCACGCGCCGCAGTAGCCGAACCGCATCGGAATGCCCGTCTCACCGCAGGTCGGGCAGGTCTGTCCCTCGCCCATCTCGACCTGGCGCAACATCTCGTAGCGCGGTTCGCGTTTGTCATGGAACGCGGCGACCGCTTCGTGGGTCTCGTCCGAGGTCGAATGGACGGCCAGCCAGTCCCGCGCGTGGCTTATGGTCTGCGACCAGACCAGGTCGCGCCACCAGTTCAGCTGGGCCTTCGTGTAGCGGAGGGTCTCGGGCAGCTTGCTGCGCAGCGTCCGTGCCAGCGTCGCCACCTCCGCGTCCAGCTGCGAGCGTGGCACGACCCGTGAGACCAGCCCCCAGTCGAGGGCCTGTTGTGGCGAGATCTCCTCGCAGAGCATCAGGATCTCCCGCGCCCGGCGATCCCCGACCACCAGCGGCAGCCATTGCGTCGCGCCCCCGGCCGGGACGGACCCGTGCTCGGGTCCCACGTGGCGGATGTACGCGTCATCAACCATGACCGCGAAGTCGCAGGCCAGCTGGAGCTCCTGCCCGCCGCCCACGCAGATGCCGTTGATGCGGGCGATGGTTGGCTTCCCGATCTGCCGCAACCGATCGTGCATCTCGATGAAGGCGCCCATCCAGCGCCAGTACTGGCCGCTTGTCGAGCCCATCCGAGACTGCTCGTCGAGATCAGCGCCAGTGCAGAAGGCCCGCTCCCCGGCACCCGTGATGACGACCGCCGAGACAGCCTCGTCCCACGACGCGTCCTCGAACGCGCGTCCGAGCTCGCGCAGGGTCCGGAAGTCGAATGCGTTCAGGAGGTCGGGGCGGTCGATCGTGACGGTTGCTACACCATTCTCCGGATCCTTCGCGTATCGGATCCGGTCGAAGGCGAGCGCCTCTGCCGACGAGGCGAGCGGGGCCTCGAGCTCTGGCATGTCCCGTCCTCCGCTATGCGCCGGGTGTGGCGACGGTCGACGTGGCGTCGTCAACGACGAAGAGTGTCACCCCCGCCTGGGCGAAGGTTCGGAGATCGCGGCCGCTCTCCCGACCCGGTTCGCTGCCGAGCGCCGCATCGAGATCCGCGCGGCTGTCGAAGCCCATCTCGGCCATGAGGTAGAAGCCGGGTTCGCGACCAGCAACGCCATCGGCCTTCGTCACGCGAAGCTCGCGGAGCCGCGGGTAGTCCAGGACGATGGGCGTGTGGACGTCACGATAGTGCGAGTCGAACGCATCGGGGTCATCCGGGCGGGTGAAGAGCGCGATGAGGCGGGCGGCCACGCTTACTTGTTCGTGAAGTAGTCGGCGTTGATCTGGGTGTAGTTCGTCCACTGTTCGGGGACGGCATCCTCGGCGAAGATTGCGGTCACCGGGCACTCCGGCTCGCAGGCGCCGCAGTCGATGCATTCATCAGGGTCGATGAAGTACATCGTGTCGTCGTCCGTGGCGTGAATGCAGTCCACCGGGCAGACGTCGACGCAGCTCGCGTCCTTGACGCCGATGCACGGCTCGGTGATGACGTAAGTCATAGCCTCCTCGCGCTGATGCGCGCCCATGGCATTGCGGCTCGGCTGAGGATACACCGATGCGGCAGCCCTCTCGTTGCCCTGGGCTGGTTGCGGTCGATCGTTGAGGATCCTGGCCCGTCAGTGGTGCACCGGCATCGTGCCCACCCACTGCGCGCGCCAGGCTGGCGGGGCGAATTCCTCGGCAAAGTAGCTCGTGATGTGCGAGATCTTGCCCTCGCGCAGCTCGATGAGCGAGATGATGTGCCACATCGTGCCGTCCGGATACTTGGCGTGCCCAATGCCGATGAAGTGATCCGACGTCCCGCTGAAATGCATCATGCCGTAGCTGGGACCGACGACCCATCGGTCTTCACTGCCGACCACCTGGTCAAGGACAGCTTCGGGCAGGCCGGCAGCCTCCGCGCCCGGATAGTTCTCGATCATCGCCCGCCGGTTCGCCTTTCCGCGGATCAGCTCGCCAGACTGCGGGTAATCCTCGGTCATGTCGTCGTGCAGGAGCGCGTCCTGCGCGTCCAGGTCGTTATCGCGCAGCGCCTTGGCGAAGCGCTCCACGACCTCGCGGGTGCTGAGCTCAGCCATTGGCCAACTCCGATCGGTGTACGCGCAGCATAAATCGGTGCGCCTCCGATGCCGAGGCTTTTGCAAGCCGCTACGCTGCGCGCCATGACCGTATCCCCTGAGCTGATCGTGGCGGCAGCGACGCCACTGACCGATGGAGGTCGCGCCCTCGATGAGGCGGCGGTCTGGCCCTACGTTCGCTTCCTGACCACTGGCGGCGCGAACGGCGTGTTCGCCTGCGGCACCACGGGCGAGGGGATCCTCCTCAGCCTCGATGAGCGCAAGCGCGCAGCCGTCGTCTTCCGCGCGGCGCTCCGCGGCCGGCTGATCGTGCACTGCGGCGCGCAAACGACGGCGGATACCGCGGCCCTGGCAGCACACGCCGCGGAGATCGGTGCCGATGCCGTGGCGGTCATCCCGCCGCCCTACTTCCCGCTCGACGATCTCGCGCTCGCAGACCATCTGACGGCGGCGGCCGCGGCCTGCGCTCCCCTGCCGTTTTTCATCTACTGCTTCGCGGCACGCAGTGGCTATCCCGTGACCCTCCGCGTGATTGACAGGGTTCGCGACGCCGCCTCGAACCTCGCCGGTCTCAAGGTGAGCGAGGCACCCTGGGAGAAGGTAGAGCCTTACCTCCAGCTTGGGCTTCCCGTCTTGGTCGGCCAGGAGCCGTTCATTCCGCGAGCGCTCGCCGCTGGTGCAATCGGCGCGGTCTCAGGTCTTGGCGCGGCCTTCCCCGAGGCCGTCCGCGCCGTCCTCGATCAGCCCGACGACGCCGGCGAGTCGCGCCTTCAGGCCCTGCGTTCGGCGATGGAGGCGCAACCGTTCATCGCGTCGGTGAAACACGTGCTGGCACGCCGGGGAGTGCCCATCGGTACGGACCTCCGCGCCCCAATGCGGAGCCTGACCGCGGAGGAAGCGACCCGCCTCGACGCCTCGCTGGCCGACATTGAGGCGCCGCTCGCCGTGTGACTGGCACGGAGCCGGCGGCATGGGACGTCGGACCGTCGCCCGCGGGTGATGCCGCGAGTGATGTGTTCCGCGGGGCGGATCCAACTACGAAACAGAGCCATTTTTAAGGCCGCGAGTTCCGCCGTGGCGCAACTTTCCGGCGCCCAGGGGCCTGCAGCGGCCCCTTATTCGTCGTTAGACCCCTGGGGTGGAACCGGGAGGCGAATCGGGAATGCTACCCGGTCTCGCTGCCGGTGAGGTGGGAGGTCCCGGTATCAAACGCCGCGTCCACCCCTCGCGTACGGGCGGGAGTGGTAGCCGCATCGTTCATCTCGTAGCGGGACGGCGGTGCGTCGGCGGCAAGCC
>JALYLE010000002.1 GCA_030774375.1 Chloroflexota bacterium
CAGGGCGAGCCAGTCGCGAGCCGAAAGGCGCTCGAGGAACGCGTCGCGGAGCTCGCTGCCCGCTGGCCGGAGGGTGTCGAGATCCCGCTGCCGCCGTTCTGGGGCGGCTACACGCTGGTGCCCGAGGTCTATGAGTTCTGGGAGGGACGTCCCGACCGTCTGCACGATCGGGTCGAATACCTGCCAGATGGGCGCGGGGGTTGGTTCAGGCGCCGTCTCCAACCCTGAGCCGCGTCAGTCCATGTGGTGTTCGCGGCGGTGCGTACGCCGGATGAGCTCCATGAGCAGGGGCACGGCGATCTGCGGGAACTCTTTGAGCAAGGCGGTGAATTCCCAAGCCACGAACAGGACGCACTCCGTCTCCTCCGCGGCCGTCACAGTGGCAGTCCGCGGGTGCTCTTCGATGAGGGCCAGCTCACCAAAGAAGTCGCCCGCCCCGAGGTCGCCGATCCGCTCCAACGGATCGCCGTGGCCGCGCTCCACCGTCACCCTTCCTCGCAGGATCACGTACAGCGCCGATGCCGGCGCGTCCTGGGTGACGATGCGCTCTCCGGGGGCGTAGGTCCTGCGCTTCGCGTGCTCCGCCAGGCGCTCCAGCGTCTTCCGGTCCAGGCCCGAGAGCAAGGGCACGCTCTTGAGGGTCGCTTCGAGGTCCACAGCGGCGCTCCTTTGAGTACGCCAGCCGCGCTGGCTGAGTGGCCAATCCTACCCGGTCGCGATCCGCTGGTGAAGGTGCGCAACGCCCATTCCGTGGCGACCGGCCCCGGCCCGCGGCGCCGCTCGTCCTTTTGCGCCCACGACCCGCCGGCGCTTGTCATCTCGGGGTACAGTCGAGCCGGAACGGAGGTAACACGCCGTGCCCTGGCCATTTCGGCGACAACCTGCGCCTGTCGTCACTGAGCAACTCGAGCCAATCCGGATCTTCCTCAAGGATTCGGACCTGGCCGGTTGGGTCCGGCCCCAGTCAGAACGCACGACCGACATCCTGCAGCGCGGCGTGCCGCTCTCGTTTTTGCCCGCCGGAGCACAGCCCGGTGAATGGATGGAGCTGGCATCGGATCAGATCCTGATGGTCGTCCCGCCGCCACGCACCAGCCCGCGCTGGATGCGCGCCGAACGACAGCTCGAGCAGGTCGCGATCCGCACCGGTCCGTACATCGTGACCGGAACTGCGCACCTGCGGCGCGGCCAGGAGCAGGACCTCTACCTGCGAGCGTCGCATCCGTTTCTGCCCTTGACGGACGCGACGTTCGCGACCGTGCAGGATGCGACGCCGCATCAAGTTGAGACCGTGATCGTCAATCTCAACTGGGTCGAGGAGTTTCGCGAGCTCTAGCGGAAAGCCGATGCGCTCCTTCTCCTGCGCGACAGTCCGCCGAGCTCGTCACCATCGGTGTAGGCTCCGGACGTGGCTGAGTGGCTGAAAACCTGGCTCCGGCGCCTTGGGTTCGGCGAGCGCCGATGGATCCCCGACCACGAGGAGCGCGAACAGCACCGCGCGATCGTCCGGTCACGGCTCGCCGAACAAGCGCTGGCAGAGTCAGCCGCCGATGGTGAATCAGGCGAGGAGGAGCTGCCGACCCACGACGCCCCTCCGGGAGCACTCGTCATCCCCGAAACCCAGGCCGCGCGCGCGAAACGAGGGCGGCGCCGCCGACGTCGGGCGAGATGAGCGTCGAGCGGGTGGCATGCGGCGTGCTGTATGTCTCTCGATCAGAGCGGATACTCATCCGCGGCAGGAGGAGGAGACGGAGATGACACTCGAACCGGGCGGCATCATCGCGTGGTTGGTCGTGGGACTCATTGCTGGGTGGCTCGCCGGGCAGGTCATGAAGGGCGGCGGCTTCGGCCTGGTCGGCGACATCGTCGTGGGCCTGATCGGCGCATTCGTTGGCGGGTTAGTCTTCAGCCTGATCACCGGCGGCGGCACAGCCGGGTTCTGGGGAAGCATATTTGTCGCGTTCATTGGGGCGATCATCCTGATCGCGATCGTTCGCGCGCTCCCGGGACGATCCCCCGTCTGACGCCCTCTTCCGGCCGGCGCCGAGAGCTCACCCTTGGCTGGGCGTCAACCTCACGAGTAGCGCTCGTCGAGGAATC
>JALYLE010000003.1 GCA_030774375.1 Chloroflexota bacterium
ACGCCGGCGCCCCGAGCGCCGGCGTTCGTCTGCCCCTGGACCGGAGGCGTGGAGGCCACCCCCGGGTCAGCTGATGAATGCGGTCAGTAGCGCTCGGTGGAGCGGACTGGTCGGAGGCGAGGGGTGATCGGTGTGCGGGTATCCATGGCCACGCGGCCGCCAGAGATCAGCGCGGGCCGGGACACCACGGGGCCGTTGGCCGCGGGTGACAGCTGACGCGAATCGGTCCGCGACGGTTCGACGCGCTGCAGCTGCCCGGCATCGTGATTGAGGTTGGAGCCGAGGCGGCGCATGCGGACGGCCAGGTAGTACTCCATGACCTGTCGGACCTGGGCCTCGCTGAGGGCCTCGTCCGCGCGGAGCGAGTACTCGACGCGTGCGGTCGGGTTCTGGACGCCGCCGCCAACCAGGCCGAGATACTGCGGCCCGTCGTCGTTCTCGCCGAGCTCGCGGAGTCCGCGGGCCAGCTTGGTCGCCGTCCCGAGCGAGGGCATGCGATCGCCGCGCACGAGTCGAGAGATCGTCGAGTGGTCGACGCCCGACTGTTGGGCGAGCTGCCGCTGCGACATCTTCTTGGCCTTGAGCTGGGCTCGCAGCCACTCGTTGAAGGCACGGCCATTGGTCCGGGTCATGCCCGGATGATCAATTTCCCCTGATTCGGTCAATATCCCCCGTTCGTACAAGCGCCCGCGGCAGTTGGCGTCGCGTGCCTGAACGCAACACTTGCGGTCCGGTGCGGTCCGTGGTGCATCGGTGGGGACCGTGCATGTGACCCTCGGCGGTACTCGCGGAGGGTGCATCCCCGCCCCGGCGGCGGGCCCGCAGCGCGCAGGGTTGCCATTACGTTTCGATATCAATCCGGCAAGGCCCGTAACGCCACGAGGGGCATGATCGTTGTGACTCGTGGGTGCCGCACTGGGCAGCCGCCGCGGAGCGGCGTCGTCGCGAGCGTCCTCCGATGTCGCACTGATCGACATCGACGAAGTCGGGTCCGCGTCGCCGTCCCCCGGGATGCGGCCAGAACAAGGAGCACGAGTCTTGCAGCACCTTTCCACGCGCAATTTCCGCCCGCTGGCTCTGGGCATCGCCAGCCTCGCCATGAGCGTCTCGATCGTGGCGGCGGGCCAGGCGGCCGCCCTCGGCGCAGCCGGCTCGACCGTCAGCACCAAGCTCGACGCCGCGGCAGCGCACGTGAGCGCGAGCCGGGCCCTCCAGGCGATCTCCGACGCCAAGGCCGCCGCCCCGGCGGGACTGGCCAAGGCCGCCGCTGCGGGCACGACCTCGGCGGAGTCCGCGACGAGTGCGTCCGACGCGCTCGCAGCTGCGCTGGCAGCCGCACAGGCCGGCCTCTCGAAGGCGGCCGACGCCCTGACCAACAACCCGACGTCGAACGACGCCGGCGGGTGGGCCGGGCTGGCCAAGGCGAATGCCGCGGTGACCAGCGGCCTCGCCCACGCCCAGGACGCCGTCACGAACGCGGGCAGCCAGGCTGGCAGCCACCACTGAGCGACACCGCGCAAGGCACACGAAACGGCCCCTGGAACCCCAGGGGCCGTTTTGATTCATCGCTCGCCGGACCGCCGACCGCCTCCGGACGTTTGACCTACGTCGTCGCGACTGCGTCGACCCCCATGCCTCGCCGCTTCGGGGAGATGGCGTACGCGATCGAGCCGAGGATGATGATCGAGAGGACGCTGATCGCCCGATCGACCAGGGTGATCGCCAGCGCGTCGGTCTGCGAGACCCCGTAGACGATCGTGAGCAGTCCGACGACGCCACTCTCGACGAACCCGATTCCGGCCGGCGTCAGGGGCACCGCGGTGAGCAGCGACGCGGACAGCGCGACGAAGAACGCGCCGCTGATGCCCAGGTGCACGTTCGGCAGGCCGAGCGCCTGGACGACCAGATACAGGCGCATCGCCTCGGTCGCCCAGATGAAGCCGGTGATGACGACGAGGCGGGGCAGCGCGCGCAGGCCGATCGAGGCGAAGACGCCCTCCTCGAACCGGTCGTAGAACTCGGTGACCCGGTGCGGCAGCGGGAGCGCGGTCAGGATCCTGCGCCCGAAGTTGCGCATGGTCAGCAACCCAAGCGCGAGCAGCACCACGAACGCCACGCCGATGGCGAAGACGATCTGGACGTCGCCCGGCAGGCCGCTGCGGAACGAGACGAAGCCGGCCGCGAGCCCGAGGACCACGATCGCGAACAGGTCGAGCACACGCTCGATGAACACCGTCCCGAACGTCCGCGACAGCGAGACCGGGCTATTGATCTTGAGCAGGTAGGCGCGATAGACGTCGCCGAGCTTGGCCGGCACGAGGCAGTTCACGAGCCAGCTCAGGAAGATGATCTCGGTCGCGTCCCGGATCCGGAGCGCGAACCCGCTCTGACGGACGAGGATCGCCCAGCGCAGCCCGCGCAGCGGGAAGCCCAGGTAGAAGACCACGAACGCCGCGATCAGCAGCCACGGGTTCGCACCGAAGATCTTGTCCGGCAACTCCTCCAGCTTGAAGCCCGGCAGGCTGCGCACGAACAGAGCGAGCAGGACGATGGGCAGGACCAGCGAGATGATCGTTCGCGGCTGGCGCAGCCGGCGAGCGAGCGAGAGCTGCTCCGCCGCGACCTCGCGCTCGCCGTTGTCATTCGCGTTTCGCGCCGGCGTCGCCGGTTCGTCCGTCATCGCGGCGCGACCGGCGGCTGGACGCGCCCGCGTCCCCTTGCCCGCTGCAGGAGCATGGCCGCGGGGCCCAACAGGCGCACGTATGCCGAGGCACGCCCGGTCACGAGCTCGCGGGGTCCAGCGAGCGCGGCCCGGAGGCCCTCGGGTGTCGATGGGTCGCCGTGGACCACGGTGCACGCGACGCCGACCTCGAACGTGGTGTGCGCGTCGGAAACCGCGACACCCGGTACGCCCAGGCGCTCCGCCAGTGCCGCCGCGCGAGCGTTGCCGTCGCCGATGATGAGCCGCGCGTTCCACGCCTCGATCCAGTCGACCTGGCCGGCAAGCGCCTCGAACTCTGTGGCCTCGGCCTTGCCCAGGGACCCTCGGAACCGGTCGAAGGGGTGGGCGATGCCGATCAATCCCCCCTGCTCCCGCACGGCGGCGATCGCGGCGGCGGGTGTGAGCCCCTGCAGCACCGCTTCACGGAGGAACACGCCGATCATGTCGCCGCCCTGGGTCCGGATCTCCTGGCCCACGAGCACGGTCAGGCCCGACGCCGCACGAGCGGCGATCGACTGGGCCTCGAGCGCGCCCTCGATCCGGTCGTGATCGGTGATGGCGAGGTGGGTGAGCCCGCGTGCAGCAGCGGCGCGCACAACCGCGGCGGGCGCCGCGAGCGAGTCGAAGCTGGCCGAGGTGTGGCAGTGCAGGTCGATGAAGGCCTTGGGCCTCGGGGGCGCTGGAGTCACGGCGGCGGCCGCGGCCCCTAGATGCTCTGGACGAGCGACTTCTTGAAGAAGTCGTAGTGCTTGAGCGCCTCGCCGGTACCCAGCGCCACGCAGTCGATCGGGTTCTCGGCCACGTGGCAGGGCACGCCGGTGACCTGGGTGAGCAGCTTGTCGATGTTGCGCAGCAGCGAACCGCCGCCGGACATGACCATGCCCTTGTCGATGATGTCGCTCGACAGCTCGGGCGGCGTCTGCTCGAGGACGTGGCGCACCGCGGCCACGAGCTGCTGCAGCGGCAGCTCGATCGCCTCCATGACCTCCGACGACGTGATCGGGATCGTCCGCGGCAGGCCGGCGATCAGGTCGCGACCGCGCACTTCCATGTGCAGCTCGCGCTCCAGCGGCATTGCCGCACCGATCTGGATCTTGACT
>JALYLE010000004.1 GCA_030774375.1 Chloroflexota bacterium
GGCGAGGGGCGTCGGGCGACCGGCGGCCACCGCGTCGATCCAGGCTTGGAGCTGGAGCCTGTAGGCGTCGGCGAAGCGCGGCCGCCAGTCCGCTGGATAGCCGGCGGATCGCCGGCCCTCGAGGTCGGCGATGACGCGCGCCGGGTTGGCGAGCGCCAGCGTCCCGCGGTCGCCGACGATCTCGCAGCGGATGTCGTAGCCGTAGCGCGCGTTGAGGAAGACCTCGAGCGTGGTCAGGGCGCCGTCGGCCGTACGGAGCAGCATCACCTGCGGGTCATCCAAGCCGGGCACGGGACCGGCTGAGCGAGGCGCGTGCCAGCTGACCTCGACGATCGGCGTGCCGAGCAGCCACGGCAGGACGTCGAACTCGTGGATGGCGGACTGCGTGACGCTGACCTCGTTCGTGACGCCCGGCCCCGAGCTGACGCCGCGGCTCACGCAGTGCGCGACCCGCGGCGTTCCGCACGCGCCGGCCTCGAGCGCCGCCTTCATCTCCGCGTAGCCCGGATCGAATCGGCGCATGTAGCCGACCGAGACGAGCGGCGATCCTCCGACGCCGGTCGCCTTTCGCTCCGCCTCGACGATCCGGGTGCACTCCGACACGGTCGGCGCAAGCGGCTTCTCGCACATGACAGGCTTGCCGGCCTCGACGGCGGCGACCGCGAGGTCTGCATGCGTCGAGTCGTGCGAGGAGATGATCACCGCGTCGACCCGGGCATCGCCGATGACCGCCGACGCGTCGTCGCTCGCCCGCACGCCCGGCACTTCGGCGGCGACGGCCTCGGCGCGGGCGAGATCGACGTCGGCCACCATGCCCAAGGCGGCGCCGCGCACGTACCGGTGCAGCGTGGTGACGTGGTCGGCGCCCATGATGCCGGTCCCGATGACGCCCACGCAGACGGTCACGCCGCGGCGACCTCGACCCAGGTGCCGGTCTCGGCGGATCGCGTCATGGCGTCCAGGGCCGCGCCGCTGCGGACGGCGTCCCACAGCGTCGTTCCCTGCGCGGTCCCCTCCGCGATCGACCGCAGGAAGTTGTGCGCCTCGATCACCTTGAGGTCGTCGTAGCCCATGGCGATCGCCGAACCGGGCTGGAACGCCTCATACTCGCCATGGCCCGGCCCGACGTGGATCGTGCTCACGGGCTGATCCTCATATGAGCCGCCCGCGCTGACCCCGAGCTCGTTCATGCGGCGGAAATCCCAGAACACCGCGCCGCTCGTGCCGTGGACCTCGAAGCCGTAGTTGTTCTGCTCCCCGACCGCGACGCGGCTCGCCTCGACGATGCCGCGGGCACCCGACGCGAAGCGCAGCAGGGCGGCGACGTAGTCCTCGTTCTCCACCGGCCCCCTGTCGCCTCCGCTGGCGCGTGCGTGCCCGGCCGTGGCGCCCGCCGGGCGTGCTCGCTCGGCCACGAAGATCGCGCTGTCGGCGACCACGGACGCGATGTCGCCCAGCAGGTGGCGGGCGAGGTCCACCCCGTGCGACGCGAGGTCGCCGAGGACGCCGCTCCCCCCGCGCTCGCGCTCGTACCGCCAGGTCAGGGCGCCTTGCGGATGCGCGGCGTAGTCGCTGAACAGCCTGAACCGGGCGTGCGTCACGGAGCCGAGCTGACCGCTGGCGATCATCTCCCGCGCGGCGGCCACCGCGGGCGCGTTGCGGTAGTTGAAGCCGACCGCGCCCTGGAGTCCGGCATCCTCGATCGCCTCCGCCACCGCTCGGGCGTCCTCCGTGGAGAGCCCGACGGGCTTCTCGATCCAGACGTGCTTGCCGGCTCGTGCCAACGCCACGCCGATCTCGCGGTGCAGGAAGTTCGGCGCGGTGACGCTGACAGCGTGCACGCGCGGATCGGCGGCGAGATCCCGCCAATCGCGCGTGGCGGTGGCGAAGCCGAACTGCGCCGCGGCTTCCTCGGCCCGGCCGGGCGCCTCGTCGGCCACCGCGACGAGCTTCGGCGCGACCGGCAGTCGCGGGAAGTGGTGCAGCACCCGCGCGTAGGCCTGCGTGTGGACGCGGCCCATCCAGCCGAAGCCGGCCACCGCCACGCCGACGGGCCGGCGCGCACGAGCGTTGAGAGCCTCACTCATAAGCTCGATCCTCTCGACCGCGCCGCCGGACGTTCCGTCATGGCGGGGAGAAGTATGCCCGAGCCCGGGATCGCAGCCGATCGCCGCCTCGGCCGGCGATCAGGCACGCGCGGCGCGGACGGGCCCTACGTCACCGGGGCTCCGGCCGCGGTGAATCCGGCCGCGGAGGAGCAAGATCGCCCCAAGACAGCGCCACCATCCACGTCTACCACTGCACCGCCAACAACAGTGCGCACGCTTGGTCGATCAACTGACACCAGGCACAAGCCCGTCTTCTCGGTCTGCCTATCGGCGAGTTCACGACGACCAGCGTGCCCGAACGGCGATCATCACACCGCACTCGTTCTCCAACCGCTGAACGAGGCTCCTCGAGGCGCTCTCCGTCTACCGCTGAGCAAACGATCAGATCGGGGAACGCCGATCCCAAGTAGCGGCTCATGGCCGCCCAGCGGCGCGCCGCGCCCTTTCGCGCGGCGCGCGTCATTCGTCGGGGTCGGCCCGAGCGGCGAGACCGCCATCGTCCGCACCGTCCGTCCGACCATGCGGCTGAGCTCTCGCGGTCCGTTCGTCGTTTGCTTGTTGTCACGTCGCAGCTGGTGCTCGATCGCGCCGGTCGACGCCGCTCAACCGCCGCTTCGGGCAGTCCGGCAGCTCGCGCACCCACCAAGCCGAGCGGTCCGCCGGTTATCGCGATGCGCGACAAGGGGGGCGTCTCAGAGGAACCCGGCAGACGCCCGCTCTGGACGACCGATGAAAGTCAAGGGCCCGGGACGCGATTTTGGGCACGAATTTCGGGGTCGTATCGGTCGCGGGTGGTGCTCGGAGGGCCGCAGATCGCCTCCTGCGGCGTCGGTTTCGGCGGGGCGGTGGTCGACTGGCGCGATTCGGCCCGGTTTTTGGGTGCGCGGGGTCGGCGCCGGCGGCTGCCGGCGTCTTGGCGAGGGTGCGGGGTGAGCGTTAGGGTGCGGGTGGGCGCGAGTCGATGGCGTGTCGAAGCGCAGGCGTCAGGGGCTTGTGGTCCGCCACGCGACGTTGCCCTTCGAGGGCCTTGTTATGCGTGCCCCGGTGTCACGCTCGCGCCCACCTTCGCGGGACCGGCTGGCTCCTCCTTCGCTTTCGCCGGTCTTGCCGCTTGCCAGTCGCGGACCGTTTGCGTGTAGGAGGCCTCGGCCTGTTGGGCGAGCTCGCGCTCGGCTTGGCGCATCCGCTCGCGGGTCGCCCAGACGCCGGTCGGCTTGCCCTTGAGTGTCGGGGCGCCCGCGGTGATCTCGAGCCGCCGCAGCTTCTTGGCGGTCAGCGACGGCTGCTGGTGGGCGTAGTCCTCGCCGCGCGAGAGCAGACACCAGAACAGGCTCGCGAGCTTGCGCGCCGCAGCCACGACGGCTTTGCCGTGGCCGCGGCGGGCGCGGATGCGCTCATAGAACGCGTGCAGCGGGCCGGGCTGACGGACAACGCTCCATGCCGCTTCGACCAGCGCCCAGCGCGCCGACGCCGACCCCCGCTTGGAGATCGGGCCGCCGCGGGCGGGCTCGCTGCCGGACTGGCGGACCCTCGGGTCAAGCCCGAGATAGGCGACCAGCTGCCGCGAGCTCCGAAACCGGCGGACGTCTCCGATCGCGGCCAGAAACGACGCCGCGCAGATCACGTTCACGCCGGGCACAGTCATCAACCGGCGCGCGTCGGCCCAGCGCAGCGCCGCGCGCGCGATCAGCCGCTCGACCTCGGCGATCTCTGCGTCAAGGAACTCGATGTGGCGCATCGCGCTCGCGACCGACTCCGCCTCCTCGACCGGCAGCTCCAGCTCTGACAGCCACTTGCGTCCCTTGACCCCGAACAAATCCGACACCGGCGGGCGGCCCTTCAACCGCCGCATCAGCACCGCGTGGACCTCGTTCTTCGCGCGCGAACGCGAGCGCACCAACTGCTCACGGCGCGCGAGCCGGCGGCGCATCACCCGGCAGCGCTCATCAGGCATCCACACCGCATCGAGCTCGCCGGCCGCCAGCAGCTTCGCCAGCGTGCGCGCGTCCAGCCGGTCGGTCTTCGCCCGCGCCTGACGGATCCCCGTGTCATCAGGGCTCACGACGACCACCCGGCGCACGTGCGGCTCGCAGATCCTGGCGATCTCCCACGCGCCGCCGGTGACCTCCAACGCCACCCGATCCCCACGCCCGAGGCTTTGGGCGAACAGCTCGAGCACGTCCGGCGACGTCTCGATCCGCCCCGCCGACCGCACCGCCCCCGACTCGCAGATCGCGACCTCGCAGAAATCGCGGTGCACGTCTAACCCGATCGCTCTCCCGACCGACCTGCTCACGACAACCTCCTCACGTCGATGGACGAGGGAGAACCAGCGGGCAAAACGACAACGACCGATACGTGCTCGCAGCACAACCGGGCAAGTCGCAGAGGCGGCCAAAGAGAAAGCCCGCGCTCGAAGCGCATCGTCCAAACCGGCCTGCCCGACTACGTTCTCCCAGAAAGCCCCTGTCCCGGTCAGCCGACCGTAAGGTCAGAACCGGACAGCAACCCTCCGAGCATGATTTTCATGCCCCGAGGAGCATGCGCGCGCCGAGGCCTGTCAAGGCCCGTCCTGTCCTGGCGTTTGCGTAGGCAGGAACGCGGGTGTTCTGACCAGCCGCGCCGTGTTCCCTCGCACGGCCTCCGCGTTCGCAATCGCTTGGTTCCGAGCGCGCGACCGAGACTGCTCCTATCGCCTGCCGGGAGCACTCTTGGCGAGTCGGGACCGGAGTGTCGCAATGCGCGAGAAGCAACAGTCGCCCGGTTCACGCGCGGCCGCGCATGTGCCTCAAAGCGGAAGCGCGCTCTGACTGGGGGTCCGCTCGTGCTTTCCGTTCCAAAGCGGCTATTTCAACGGACGCTCCCTGTAGCCCATCAGGATTCGCGCATCCGCGAGAAATGGGAGTGCTGGGACGCTTCGTGAGCGGTGGGGACAGGCGCACGCGTCACCCGGCCACCACCCAGC
>JALYLE010000005.1 GCA_030774375.1 Chloroflexota bacterium
GCGGCGCGCTACGGCGGGGAGGAGTTCGCGATCTATCTTCCCGGCCAGACTGCGAGTGCGGCGGCCGAGGTGGCCGAGCGAATCCGCGAGCGCACCGAATCAGCAATCATTCCTCTGGCGCCCGGACTGACGGGGCACATGACGGTGTCGATCGGCGTCGCGTCCGCTCCGGAGGACGGTCTGGAACGGGTCATGCTCTTGAAGGCCGCCGATGAGGCGCTCTATCGCGCGAAGCTGGGCGGTCGAAACAGGGTCGTATCGCGCGAGGCGTGGCTCGACGGGCAAGGCGTCCGAGTGGCCGACGACGACACTCAGGAGCTGGCTGCCGGGGCGTAAGTCCCTTTCAGACGGCGGCGAGAGCCATCGTGGTTTGTCGGTACCCTCGCTGTCTGGTTGACGGCGCAACCATCGGTGTATGCTGGGCGACCCGGCAAAGCCGGTGACGCACGGATGGTCCGCCAATGACAGTTGAGGTGACCCCCCAAGGCACGCGCGGAGCCGGCTTCCCGCGCCTCCTCCGCACCCTGATGCGACTCGGGAGCGGATTCATGGTCCGCAACTACCGCAGGCGCGGGACCGACTTGCGCATCAACGGCCAGCCGCTGATTCTGCTGACGACCATCGGCGCCAAATCAGGCGAACGTCGGCAGGTGCTCGTCAGCCGATTCCAGGATGGCGGTTCGGAGACTAGCTGGCTCGTCACTGGCACGGCCGGCGGCTCGGCCACGCATCCGGCCTGGTTCCTCAACCTGGCCAAGAACCCGGACAAGGTCTGGGTCGAGGTCGACGGCCAGGAGATGCACGTGCGTCCGGAAGGGCTGCAGGGTGAGGAGCGCGATGCGGCGTGGCGCCAGATCGTGGCCCTTGCGCCGAGCTTTGGTGGCTACCCGGTCAAGACCGATCGCCAGATCCCGGTCGTTCGCCTTACCGCCGTCGACTAAGGAGCCGCCTCCGCGAACCTGCCTGCTACCATCGGACACCCATGACAAGCTCCCCGAACGCTGGCGACCGCCCGATCCGGGTGCGCATGGCGCCCAGCCCGACAGGTCCTCTGCACATCGGGACCGCGCGGACGAGCCTCTACAACTTCCTCTTCGCACGTCACGTGGGCGGCACGTACGTCCTGCGCATCGAGGACACCGATCTCGCGCGGGGCAGCGATGAGTTCGAGCACGACATCATCGACAACCTGCATTGGCTGGGGATCACCTGGGACGAGGGGCCCCAGGTCGCCGGCGGCGAGGACATCGGCACCTTCGGCCCGTACCGCCAGAGCCAGCGCACCGACCTGTACGCCCGGGAAGCTGAACGGCTGCTGGCGAGCGGGCAGGCCTATCGGTGCTATTGCACTCCTGAGGAGTTGGAGGCGGTACGACACGAGCAGGAGGCCCGCAAGGAGCCCCCGCATTACAGCGGGCGCTGCCTCCGCCTGACCGATGTCGACCGCGCGACCTTCGAGGCGGAGGGGCGGAACCCCGCGATTCGCTTCGCGGTGCCGCTGGAGACGGTCCGCTTCAACGATCTGGTGCGTGGCGAGGTGGAGTTCGAGTCACATGCCCTGGGTGGCGATCGGGTGATCGTCCGCTCTGACGAGACGCCGCTCTACCACTTCACGGTCGTGATCGACGACGCGGCCATGCAGATCAGCCACGTGCTGCGCGGCGAGGACCACCTGTCGAACACGCCGCTGCACATCCTGCTCTTCCGGGCCCTGGGCTACCCGGAGCCGGTCTTTGGGCACATCCCGCTGATCCTCAATCCAGACCGCAGCAAGATGAGCAAGCGCAAGAGCCAGACGGCGATCACCGCCTATCGCGAGCAGGGTTACCTGCCGGAAGCGATGGTCAACTTCCTGGCATTCCTGGGCTGGTCCCCGGGAACGGAGGAGGAGATCTTCACGCTCGCCGAACTGGCGGAGCGCTTCGACATCGGTCATGTGCACAAGGCTGGTGCCGTTTTCGACAAGGACCGCCTGGACTTCCTGAACGGGACATACATCCGCGGCCTGCCCGACGCGCAGCTGGCGTTGCGCCTGCGGCCGTTCATGCCGGACGCGCTCGACGACCAGACGGTGCACCGCTTGGTACCGCTCCTGAAAGAGCGGCTCGTGCGGCTGTCTGACGCCACGGAACTGGTCTTGTTCCTCGTGGAGACGGATCGCGAAGTTGCGGCGCGCTACTCCCCGGAGGAGCTGACGTCGAAGAAGGCCGATGCGGCGGCGACGGCACGAGCGCTCGTCCGCGCGCGCTCGGAGCTCGAGGCGCTGGACGACGGCGACTTTGCGGCTGAGGTTCTCGAATCTCGCCTTCGGTCGGCGGCGGAGGAGATGGGCTGGAAGGCGGGGGACTTCTTCCGACCGATCCGGCTGGCGGTAACCGGGCGCGCCGTGACGCCGCCTCTGTTCGGGTCGATGGAGCTGCTCGGTCGCGAGCGGTGCCTGGCGCGGCTCGATGCCGCGCTTGAGGCGCTGGCCAC
Organism: Chloroflexota bacterium; assembly: GCA_030774375.1. The sequence goes on from JALYLE010000005.1 coordinate 2,476, forward strand.
CCTCCCGGGAGTTGGTGTGGGGGCATGAGCGACGAGGGACGTACCTGGCTGGATGTACCGGAGGAGCCCGAGGCACCCCAGGAGGAGGAGGCGCTTCCGGCGAGCGAGGACGCGGTAACCGGCGAGGCAGAAGCCCCCTCCGATGCGGAGGAGACGACCGAACCCGGCCTGGCAGAGCTGATCGCAATGGACCTCGTGGTCCCGATCCGTGCGTCGGGTAGCGGCGTTCGGGACGCATCGCGCGTCCCCTCGGAGGGGTTGCGCCATGGCCAGGACAGCCGCGGCTCGTTCCTGGCCGCGTTTACCTCACACGACTCGTTCGCCATGTACGGGCCGCCGGGCAGCGACTCGATCACGCTGTCGGCGCGCGCCCTGTTCGAGCGTGCGGATCAAGCCGGCGAGCGAGTGATCATCGACCCTGGGAGCGCGGCACAGGTCGAAGTGGCCGCAGGCGTCCTGCCATTTCTGATCGCCGGCATCGATCCCGCGACCCCCGACGCGCTCCGCGCCCGCCGCCCGCTGGGTGCGTTGCCACAGCTCGAAGCGCCAGCCTCCATCCCAGAGCCGTTCGGGACGGAGCTCCAGACGGCGCTCACGGAGCTGACCGAGGTGCAGCGAGCATGGCTCCTGCGCGCCGGCAGCGGATGGACGGTCGGCGTCGTGCTGGCCGACGAGGCGCCGCTCTCCGAGTTCGACGCGGTGCGAAATCGGTTGCACGCGCTGGCTGCAGAACACCTTGGCTCGCGCCGCGAACTGATCGTCACCGATCTCCGCGGGCGTGCTCTCCGCGAGCGCTACGCCGCGCTCGGCAAGCCGATCTACGAGCTCAAGCGCGAGCAGGGATTCCTGGACCGCATCTTCGGCCGCTAAGGGCCAAGGACAGCATCGCCAGACGCGCGAGCGATCAACGCCGGTTGGATCCGGCCTCTTCCCTCTCGCGCTCTGCCGGCATCAGCCGATCGATCTCCGGGCGGAATCTCAGGCCGGAGGAATGGCGGCGCAACCAGCGCAGGTAATCAGGATCGGCCTTCACCAGATCACGAATCGACCAGCCGGCGTACCGGCCAAAGTCGATCACCTTGCTGTCCACATCGCCCGCGCTCCTATGACGCGAGAAGGCTCCTCGATGCTGATCGCTGGCGGGCGCCATTGCCGGCCCGGGGCCGACGGGATGCCGCGCCGGGGCGCTGCCAGCGGCGAGCGACGCGTCGTAATGCCGTCGCAGGTCCGGATCGCGGATCAGGTCGTATGCCCGATTGAGGTCGGACATGCGCTTGTCATTTCGCGCATTGCCGTCGGGGTGATAGAGGCGTGCCAGCGCGCGGTAGGCGGCGCGGATGACGGTCTCGTGGGCCTGCGGGTGGACCTGCAGGATGTGGTACGCGTTCTCGTCGGGATCGATCGGCATGGGTCCCCTCTCCGGTACCCCGTTTGTACTACCTCGGGGACCTGGGCGCAATCAACCGGCCACGTGGGTGGTGCGTGTGGTCAACGCTCGGGTACCAGGACGATCCGACCGGTCACCTCCCCGGCGGCAACTCGCTGCAAACCCGCCGCAGCATCGCGCAGCGGCATCGTCTCGACCGTCCAGCGCAGCGCTCCGAGACGGGCCAGGCGGACCACTTCGACCAGGTCGTCGCGCGAGCCCCACGCGGTGGTCGTCACCCAGGACTCGACGGGTGGCGAATCGAAGCCGAGCGCGATATGCCCGCCGGCCTCGCCCACGAGCATGACGAGCCCGTTGGGGGCCACCACGGCCGCGGCCAGCTCGAGAGTGGCATCGCTCCCGACCACATCGAAGACCACATCGGCCGGACCTCCCAGCGCGTCGATCGCCAGCTGCGCGCCTCCGTCCAGCACCGCGATCTCGGCGCCGAACTCGGAAGCGAGGCTGACCTTCTCCGGGTCGACCTCGCGGACCGCGACGCGCACGTTCGGCTGCCTGGCGAGGTACTGGACGAGGAACTGCCCGAGTCCGCCCAGGCCGATGACCAGGACCCGCGCGCCGAAGGCCAGCCAGGGCCCGGCCCGGCGCACCGCGCGGTAGGGCGTCACGCCAGCATCGGCCAGCGGCGCGGCGCGCACCGGATCGAGCTTGCCCAGCGCAACGAGGTGCCGTGGGTGCGGCACCAGGACAGCCTCGGCGTAGCCGCCGTCGACCTGGAAGCCTGGGGCGCGGCCTGTGGGGCAGCGCTGCTCGTTGCCCCCGGTGCATTCGATGCACTGTCCGCATCCCCATCCGCCGTAGATGAGCACCGCATCACCCGGCCGCAGTCGAGCGCGGCGCAGTGGCTGAGCGGCTTCGAGGCCGATCGCGTCGACCCAACCGGCGACCTCGTGCCCGAGGGTCATCGGAAGCTCGACGCGGCTCAGCTCGCCAGAGACGATGTGCAGGTCCGTACGGCAGATGCCGCAACCGGCGACCCGGACGCGCACCTCCGTGCCGGTTGGTTCAGGGAGAGGCACCTCCTCGACCACCGGCGGCTCGCCGGCTGCGTGGAGCCGCACGGCGAGCACGTGCTCCCTAGGGACTCGCCATCCCAACCGGCGAATCAGTCTCGCCGGCCTCGTCGGGATGCTCGTGCCAGACGGCCTCGCCCCCCTCGGCAGCCCGACGGACCGCGGCCAGCACGATATCGGCCGCGAATTCCGGATCAGGGTCCTCGAGAATGGTCACGATCCGCCCCGCGTCGTTCACAACGATCACCACCGGACGCGCGACATTGAAATTTTCGTCCTCCTCGGTGACCGGGATCCCCAGCAAATCCATCGCGGAGCGTCGCTCGTCGCTGAAGAGCAGGTAGGGGATCCGGTGCTCAGCGATCCATGCCGTCTGCTGCGCCTCGGAATCGCAGCTCACGCCGATCACCGCAATGTCAGCGGCCTGCAACCGCTGCTGCGCGGCGGCGAAGGCCTCGGCGAGCCGGGTGCCGCGGCGCCGCTGAGCGCCCTCCGCGGTCGGCGCCGCGAAGAAGAGGTAGGCGACCGCCTGCTTACCGATGAAGCTGCGCAGGTTGAGCAGATAGCCATCGCTGGCACGCAGCCCGACCGACGGAATCATCTCGCCGACCTTCACCTTGAGGCCGGCGGTGCCTGTCTCCGCGCTCATGCGCCGATTGTAGCCGCGCGCCGGCGGCTCTCGGCCGGACCGAGGCGGAGGCGGTCGCCATCGGAATGGAGCAGACCCTCACGCTCGAGCTCGTCGGCGGCGTTCTCTGCATGGAAGCTGTCCGCGAGCTGGTTCATCGCCTGGGTTCGGGTCAGCTCGTGATTGGGTGCGGCGGCCAGGGCGCGGATCAGTGCGCCGCGAGCTGCGCGATTGGAGCGGGGGAATGGCGCCTGACCCGGCACACGGACGTGTATTGCCCGGCCACGGGACGGGCAGCCACGGGCCACCGGGCAGGCTTCGCATAGCGGGGCGCGAGCGCGGCAGATGCTCGCCCCGAGCTCCATGCTGGCGTGCGTCCAGGCCGCGACCTCGACGCGGTCGAGCGGCCGCTGGCTGCTGCCGAGGGCCAGCTCGTCGGCGAGCCGCTGAAGGCGCGCAGGAGCGGACGAGAGCGGCAGCCCGAAGCGACGGACGAGCCAGCGGCGGACGTTGGTGTCCACGACGCCCACCGCCTCCCCGAAGGCGAGGCTGGCCAGCGCGCGAGCGGTGTAGGGTCCGACGCCGGGAAGCCGTTGCAGGTCGGCGCTCCCTTCCGGCCAGCCGCTTGCCGAGATGGCCACCGCAGCCCGCCGCAGCGCGAGAGCGCGCCGGTTGTAGCCGAGGCCCGACCATTCGGCGAGCACCGCCGCGTCGGAGGCGCCTGCCAGTGCCTGCGCCGTTGGAAATCGGGCAAGGAAGCGCTCGTAGCGGTCGACGACGCGATTCGCCTGGGTCTGCTGCAGCATCACCTCGCTCACCAGGACGGCATACGGATCGCGCGTGCGGCGCCATGGAAGGTTCCGGTGGTCACGGGCGTACCAGCTCAGCACCCGCCGGCGGATCGCGTCCACCGCGCGGCCGCTCGGGGGATCCGTCGCGAGAGCATCACGGCCGGCCATCGGCCGAGGGTAGCAGCCGTGCCGGAGCCGGCGCCGGGCTCATGGGACAAGGAGGCTGCGCTACCGTGTGCAGCCGATGCGTCGTGGCGCGGATCCTCCCGGCGAAGTGGTGGTCGTCGACAAGTTCGGCGGCTCCGTGCTGCGCCGCCCGGAGGACCTGGCCGAAGCAGTCGCCGCGGTCGTTCGGCAGCGACGGGCAGGCTTGCGGCCGGTCGTCGTGGTGAGTGCCTTCGAGGGTGTCACCGATACGATCCTCTCGGCGGCCGCGGTGCTGCTCCCCGATGGCGGGCGAGCCCTGCGCGAGCCTCGCCACGCACCCGATTCGGCGCTTGCTCGGGAGACGGATCGCGCGCTGGCCACCGGCGAGGCACTCTCGGCCGCCCTCTTCGCGCTGGGCTTGCAGGCGCAGGGAGTGCCGGCGCGATCGTTCTCCGGGGCGGAGGCCGGAATCCGCACCGCGGCCGCGCACCTGGGGGCGGAGGTCCGTCGCGTCTACTCGCGTCCGTTGCGGGCCGCACTCGCCGCCGAGCTCGTGCCGGTGGTGGCCGGATTCCAGGGGATCGGCGCGCACGGCGAGCTCACGACCCTGGGGCGCGGCGGCACCGACCTGTCAGCCGTCGTCCTTGCCGTCGCGCTGCGCGCCGACCGCTGCGAGCTCTTCAAGGACGTGGGCGGGGTGATGGAGGCCGACCCGCACCTCGTGCCGGCGGCGCGTCTGCTGCGGGTCGTCGACGCCGCCCAGCTGGAGCTGCTCGCCCAGCTCGGAGCGGAGATCGTGCATCCCGTGGCGGTGCGCCGCGCGCGACGCGGTCGCCTGCGCCTGGTGGTCCGCGCCCTTGACGAAGCTGGACCGATGACCGAGGTTCGTCCGTCGCGTCGGGGATCTACCGAGGCCGGCGTGCTGATGCTCGCGGTCGATCGCAAGGAGCGCATGGCGCGCATCAGCCTCGTCGGTCCTGCCGAGCTGATGCCCGAGGTCCTGCCCCTCCCGGCCCATGGGGAAGGCTCATTCGACGAGGAGGGGATGCGCGTCGTCTGGGCCGAGGTGCCCGTCCGGCGGGCGGCGCAGGCTGCTCAGGCGGTTCACGCGGCGCTCATGGCCAGGCCCTAGGCCTCGGGCCGTCAGTCCGCGCGAGCCTGTGCCAGAGCCTCATGCTCTGCCGCGCCAGCGCCGGCTCCCAGTTGGAGGAGCGCACCGGCGGCCAGGATCATCGCTCCACCCAATGCCTGGATCGGTTGTAGCCCCTCGCCGAGCAGCAACGCGGCAAGGGTGACGCCGGTGAGCGGCTCGATCATCGCCAGGATCGCGGCCCGCGGTGCGCCAATGCGGCGAATCCCCAGCACGTACAGCACGGTCGGCAGGGCCGCGCCGAGCGACCCGGCCACCAGCACCGGCCAGAGCGACGACCCGCTTGCGAATGGCTGAGCCAATGCCGTGAGCTGCCCGGTGACCAGTGCGATTCCGAGGTAGAAGGCCGTCGCCAGCAGCATCGTCGTCCCGGCCGCCTGTGCGCCCGGGACTGAGCTGAATCCGTGGCGAGCCGCGAGCACGTAGAACATCTGCGAAACCGCGGCAACCAACGCCAGCCCGATGCCCAGCGCATCGAGGTGGCCGAGGTCCCCGGCGCCGGCCACCACCAGGACCATGCCCGACAGCGAGATCGCCAGTGCACTCCAGCGCGTGCGATCCAACCGCTCGCCGAACCACACCACCGAGCCGAGCGCCACGAGTACCGGATAGAGGTAGAACACGAGCAAGGCGAGCGCGATCTGGATGCGCACGAATGCGATGAAGATCGACAGGTTGAGTGCCGTGTTGGCGACGGCCGCACCCAGCAGGAGCCAGCGCTGGGTGATCGGCACCGTCGCAAGGCGTACAGGGGGCCGGTGAGCAATCAACATCCGCGCCCCGACGAAGGCGGCGATGAGGATACCGCCGATAGCCGAGCGCCAGGTTGCGAGTGCCAGGCTGCCGACCCCGGCATCGCCCGCATAGCGCGTGACAGGGCCTAGCGTTCCGAAGCAGATGGCCGCGATGACCACCATCGTGGCCCCAGCCAGAGCGGCCCGGGCGGTACCCGCCGGCTGGTCAGCAACGGTCATCGCCGCGGTCGGGCTGTGGTCTCCCCCGCCTCCGCCTCGGCCAGCTCGAGGTCGCCCGCCAGGCGGTCGCGCTCAGCGGCAAGTCGCGCGGTCCGATCCAGGGCGGCGTTGTGCCGCTCGATCAGGTCGCGAACCACTGCGCCATCGGCGTAGATGGCAGGATCGGCGAGCTGCTCGCTGAGGTGGATGAGGTCGGCATCGGTCTCCGCGGAGTCACTCTCCACGCGGTCAAGCGCCTCGCGGATCTCGCGGGTGCGGCGATAGCGACGATTCCGTCCTTCCGCTTCGCGACGCCGCCGCGCGCTGGCCGCGGCGGCCGTCTCCCGGGCGCGCGATGGGGGCAGCGGCCCGCGCTCGAGGCCACGTGGCGTGACCCGACCTTCCGTCGCGCCGCGGGCCTCGATATCGAGTCCGCGCTTGGCGGCGTAGTACTCGAAGTCACCGGCGAAGAGGGTGGCCTTGCCACCGTCGACCTCGACGATCGTGTTCGCCACGCTGCGGATGAGGTAGCGGTCGTGCGTGATCAGCACCATCGTCCCCGGGTAGGCGTTGAGCGCATCCTCGAGCACGTCGCGCGACGCGATATCCAGGTGGTTGGTCGGCTCATCCAGGCAGAGCAGGTTCGAGGGGGCGGCCATCAACTTGGCGAGGGCCAACCGGGTCTGCTCGCCGCCAGAGAGGACCTCCACCTTCTTCTCGACCGCGTCGCCGGAGAAGAGGAATGCCCCCAGCAGCCGCCGCATCTCGGCCGTCGTCATGCGGGTCGCGACGGAGGCGAGCTCATCGAATACGGTCCTCGTCGGATCGAGCGCGTCGATCTGATGCTGGGCAAAGTAGGCCACCCGGACGTTGCTGCCCAGCTCACGCGATCCGCCGTCAATTTCGAGGACGCCGGCCAGGATCTTGAGCAGGGTCGACTTGCCGGCACCGTTGGGACCGATCAGCGCCACCTTCTGGCCTCGCTCGAGGACGAGATCCTGGCCGTCGTAGACGGTGTGGCGACCGTACCGCTTCACGATGCCGTCGAGCGTGATGACCACCCGCCCACTGCGCGGCGGCTCGGGGAATCGGAACTTCACGCTCTTCGTGCGGGTCGTGGGGACGACCACGCGCTCCAACCGGTCGAGCTGCTTGATTCGGCTCTGCACCTGACGAGCCTTGGTCTTCTTGTAGCGGAACCGCTCGATGAAGCGCTCGACCTGGGCGACCTTGCGACCCTGTGCCGCCGCGGCTCGCTCCAGCTGGGCGATCCGCTCATCCCGCTGCTCCACGAAGTCGGCGTAGTCACCCACGTACTCTGTCAGCGTGCCGGCTCGCAGCTCGGCGATTCGGTTGGCGACGGCATTGATGAAGTCGCGGTCGTGGCTGACCAGGACGATTGCGCCTGCGTAGTCGGCCAGGAACCCCTGGAGCCACTCCACCGATGCGAGATCGAGATGGTTGGTCGGCTCGTCGAGCAGGAGCACGTCGGGGTTGGCGAGGAGCAGCTTGGCGAGCGCCACGCGCATCATCCAGCCACCCGAGAAGGTGCCGATGTCGCGCTCGACATCGGTCTGGGCGAACCCGAGCCCGGCAAGGATGCGGCGTGCCTCCGCCTCGAGGCCGTACCCGCCCATCTGTTCGAAGCGCTCCTGGAGGCGACCGTATTCGTCGACCAGCTCGGCGAGCTCGGCCTCGTCAGTTGCCTCGGCGAGCTCAACCTCGATGTGACCGAGCCGATGCCCGATCCCGGCGACGGCACCCGCTCCATCCAGCACCTCGGTCAGGACCGAGCGACCGGCGACGTCCGCGACGTCCTGCGGGAGGTATCCGACGACGACGTCCTTGCCGCGGGCGACCGTACCCGCGTCGGCCTCCTGGTCGCCGGTGATGATCTCGAGCAGGGTCGTCTTGCCGGCACCGTTTGGACCGATGATGGCGATTCGCCGGCCCGCCGCGATCTGGAGTGCGGCGTCACTGAAGAGGTGCTGCGCACCGTACGACTTGGCGACACCAGAGAGCGTTACGAGGGACATGGTCCGGGCATGGTAGCGGGCGCGATGCTCGCCCGGCGGACCCGGGCCGGGAGCGCGCAGCCGGTGTGGCAGTGGCGCGATGCGGGCGAGCCCGCGTGGTCAGGCGGCAGCCGGCTCGCGGGGACGCGCAGCGTGCATCAAGTAGCTGGTTGCCAGGCCGGTCGCGCCGCTGAGGCCGACGATGCTGATCACGATGGGGAGCGACCAGCCGACACCACCCGACGCGGCGAGCGCAACGAAATAGGCCCCGGAGAGCAGGGCCGGCAGGGAGAAGGCAAGCAGACGGTCCGCGGATCGGAGGCGGCGCCGGCGTGCCCACCAGGTCAGGAGCTCGGCCAATGCGCCCGCCACGAAGGCGGCGGGGATCAACTCGAACTCATTCGAGATCGACGCGAGGACCGCGACGCTGATGGTGAGCGCCCCGGTTACGGCGCCCGTGGGGAGCTGTCGGAGCCGGCCGACGATGAAGAGCAGCCCGACCAGCAGCAGCGACTGGAGGACGAAGCTGGCGGCACCCAGCGGGAGGGTGAGTGGGTTGGCCTCCGGTGGATCGCCGACTTCGGCATAGATGATCCGGCCGCTGTCCGGCGACCAGGCGTTGGTCGAGATCCAATCATCGGTCTGAGGGGATCGCGTGATGTCGACCTGGTGGCTGCCATCAGCGTTCATGACGTAGATCTCGTTGTTGCCGTCTCGGTTCGAGATGAAAGCGATGCGCGTTCCGTCCGGCGACCAGGATGGCATCCAGTCGTGGCCGACGTCGACGGTGAGCTGAGTCTGGTTTCCGCCATCGGAGTCCATGACCCACAGGTGCGAGCGACCGTCGCCGCGTTCGGAGGAGAAGACGATCCGCTTTCCGTCCGGCGACCAGCTCGCCCACGTGTCGCTGCTGGGGTTCTTGGTGAGGTTCACGAACGTGTGGCTCGTGGTGTCGACGCGGTAGATCTCCCAGTCCCCACTCCGATCGGAATGGACAAGCAGGCTCGTTCCGTCCGGCGACCAGCTCGTTCCGATGTCCGTTGATGCCTGCGACTCGATGTCCGCCGGCTTTCCCCTGCCGTCGCCGGATACGGTCGAGACATCCCACTCCCGCCCGGTGAGGGTGGCAGGGGCGGGCTCGGCAGCGGCGTTGGCCTGCGGGACCGCCACGGCGCTCGGCGTGGAAGAGGCCGCGGCGCTCGGGCCGGGGGTGCCTGGCGCGGGCACGTGGAACAGGTTGACTTTCAGCCGCTTCCCGTCCGGCGACCAGGTGGGATCTGCCATCCACCCACCCTGGCCGCTAATCGTCAGCTGTGCGTGTCCGTCGGGCTGGGCCACCACGACGTCGGTGGTCACGCCGTCAACCTGCGTTCGATCCTCGCCCTCGACGTAGCGCCAGCGCACATATGCGATGACAGAGCCATCCGCGGACCACGAGGGCTGGTTGGCGAACTCGTCCGACGCGATGGTGAGGCGCGTCTGGCCACTCCCGTCGGCGGCCATGACCCAAACCTCGGTGGGCTCCGCGAGCAGGTCCTGGGTCGACGGCTGACGAGCCAGGACGTTGGTGACCGGGTTGGCATACTGCGTCATTCCGCCCAGCAGGGCCAGCAGTAAGCCAGCGGAGATCACGGCCGGCACGTCGGCGAGGAAGGCGAGCCGATAGTCACGCCTTGGCGCCAACAGCGGGCCCAGGACGATCATGGCGATGCCCGCGAAGATGAGCAGATGGGTCGGCGTGATCAGCGCCACGATGTCGGTCTGGGATCCGGTGACGGCCTGCCATGGGATGTCGGCCACGAATCCGACGGCAAAGAGGACCAAGCCAAGGCCGGCGATGGCGTAGCCCGGCGGCAATTCGCGGCGCCACGGCGTGCCGGGAGATGGATCCGCGCTGTCGAGGAGCAGATAGGCCGCCAGCAACGCGCCACCGTAGA
>JALYLE010000006.1 GCA_030774375.1 Chloroflexota bacterium
GGGATCTGGTCGATCCGCGACCTGCTCGCCCATTTCGCCGGCTACGAGCGCTACGTCGCCGCCGAGATCATGGGCACGCTCACCGGCCAGCCGCCCACCGTTCAGGAACGATACGGCCGTGACGACGCCCCGACCCCAGCCGACGAGGCCAACGACGACACCACCAACGCCTGGGTTGTCGCCTGGGGGCGACGCCAGACCCTCGAAGCGGTGCTCACGCAGTTTGCAGAAGCGCACTACCGGTTGGTCGCGGCCGTCGAGGCGTGCTCCGAGGCAGATCTGGACGACCTGGGGCGCTTCCCGTGGGTCAGCGACGGACGCACGCTGGCGGCGATCCTCCCCAACCAGTGCTGGGCGCACCATCGGGAGCACCTGGCGGACGTCGAGCGCTGGCGGGCGAGCCTGGGGTAGCGCCCGCGCGCCTCGAAGCACTTCTTTCGAGCGCCTTCGGGGCTGTCAAGACGATTTGTTTTGCTGTCTAGCTGTCCAGCACAATTGCGCTTCCGCGTTTGGGTCCGCAGATACACCCAAGTCCGTCTCCTGCGTTGGCTCGCTCCCCATTGACACAATGGAAAGGCCATCCCATTGTTCGCCGTGTAGATGAAGACCCGAGGAGTGGCTGCCTTTCTGGCGCCAGCCCTCCTGCTGGCGCTCGTCGCCTGCGGCGGGAGCTCGGCGACCGTATCGTCGTCGGCCCCGGTACCGCCCCACTCTCCCACTCCAACATCGGGGGCGACCCAGAGCCCACGAACGCTGACCCTCGACCTCAACCCGCTCCAAGGCGCTGCGGCGCATGGCAGCGTGCTCATCGAGGTCAAGGGTGACGGCTACACGATGACGGTCACCGTCGAAGGCCTGACGCCGAACTCGATCCACACGCTCTACATCAACTCAGGCTCCTGCGCAGCCATAAAGTCGGACGTGGACACCACCGTTGCCCAGGATGTACGAGCCGACGCGAGTGGCAAGGCAACCAGCATGACCACCTATCACGACGCCTACTCAATCCCCGCGGAGGGTCGGGTTCTGGTCGTGCATGGCGACGAACCCGCCCAATCGCAAGTCCGCCTCGCCTGCGCGGAGCTCACCAGCTAGCGGCTCGCCCGAGAGGGCGGGTCAGGGCTTGGGTTTGCGTTCGTCTGATGAGCAAGCGAGAGCGGACGCCCGCCTCGGTCGCCTGGGGCTGTACCTGACAGTAACGCTTGACGGAGTCGCCGTCCCCTTCGCAGCCGCCATTCGATGGTGCAGGATGACGCCATGCCGAAGCGCCAACCTCCCGCGACGGACGACCCGGATCGGCTCGTGCGGCAGAAGGCCGGTGGCTATCAGACCACGGACCAGCGCTTTGTCGTTCAGGGCTCTGCGAGCCGGTGGTTCCTCACGGACCAGCAACAGACCGATGAGCTCGGCCAGCCGCTGATTCACGGCCCGTACGCCAACCTCGACGAGCTGAAGGCCTCCCTCCCCGCGTCTCGCCGGCAGCCGGCCAAGGGCGTGCCACGGCTCAGCGTCATCTCGGGGACGGGCGACGCAGCCCCCGAGCCTAAGCGCACATCCGGTCGGAAGGGGGCGGCTCCGGCTCCGGCCCCGCGTACGCCCGCTCCCCAACCGGCCAAGACCTGGCTCGACGAGCTGCCGGCCGCGGACGGGCGGCGCATGCGGGCGATGATTCGAGCCCTCGAGCGCGAGGGCGTGGATAAGGCGGAGCAGCTCGTCCATCGAGATCGCGATGGGCTGCTGCCGGCGGTCGCCACGCAGCTGATCGAGTGGCGCCTGGAGGCTCTGGTCGCGCAGATCCCGAAGGCGGAGCGATCGGCGGCACGCGCGACGATCCAACGCGTGGTCGAGATCCTGGCCGTGGACGGCACCCATGTCGCGTCGCCGCTTCCCCGATGGCTCCTGGTGGAGGTTGGTCCGGAGGCCGAGCCAAAGAACCGACGCATCAAGCCAACGATCAGCGATGGCCGTGGACGCGGCTGAGGAGCACCCGGACGACGTCGTATCGTCCGCGCGCCTGGAGACCTTCGCGGACGGCGTCTTCGCCATCGCCATCACGCTCCTCGTCCTCGAAATCCACATTCCAGCCGAGACCGAGGACGTGTGGAAGACCCTCGTCCATCAGTGGCCGAGCTTCTTGGCCTACGTCACGAGCTTCCTCACCATAGGGACGATGTGGGCCAACCACCATCGGATCTTCACGGTCATTCGCGGCACCACCTACGGCTTCCTCTTCGTGAACATCCTCCTGCTCATGCCGATTGCGTTCCTTCCCTACCCAACGGCGGTCTTCGCCCAACACTTCGACAAGACCGACCGATTCGCAGCCACCATGCTGTACGCCGGGACCATGGCCCTGATAACCATCTTCTTCAGCGTCCTGTGGGCGTACGCTGGGTCGCATGGCCTGATGGCTTCGAGTGCTGCAACCTCGCGCGTGGTGCGGCGTCGCGGCCAGCTCATCTACCGCCTGGCGCCACTGATCTATCTCGCCGCCGGGCTGGCGTCGTTGGTTGACCCGCGGATCTCGTTGGCGGTATTCATCGCGCTGGCCATCTACTGGATCTCCTCGGCCGCCGGCCGCACCTGACCCCTCGCTGAGGGCGCGCCCAGGCATTACCTCGGTGCGGCTCGCGCCGCCGACAACTGTGCAATTCACCTGCACAGTCGCGTACATTTGGGGTCCCCCACCAGAGCAGGAGACGCTAATGGCCGAACATCCGAACGCGGCACTCGTCCGACAGGCGCTGGATTCTCTGAACAGCGGCGATATGCAGCGGTTGACCGACATCCTCGCCGATGACGTGGAATGGTTCGAGATCGGTCGCGACGAGCCGATCCGAGGCAGAGATGCGCTCGCTGCGCGCTATGGCATGGGTGGTCCGCCGCCTGATTTCGAGATCACCGCCAAGCTCCACGATGTGGTCGCCAACGACGATCACACGATTGCACTCGTAACCGCGACAGCCACGCGCGGCGACAAGACACTCACCTATCGGACCGCTGAGATCATGCACGTCAAGGATGGCAAGGTCACAACCCGGTGGGCCTTTTCCGACGACACCGCTCGAATCAACGAATTCTTCGCCTGATCGCCCGCCAGGGGCTGACGGCAAACGTCCTGGCAACCGTCCGGCGACCGGGTCCTATATCCCCGGCGCACGGATAGGAGTACGCTGTCAGCCCCATCCGGAGATCAAATGCCGTCCGACTGCGTTCACGGGTTCAACGCCCAGCACTGTTCTCAATGCCGCACCTGCCCTCACGGCCTGACCACCAGCCGATGCAACCGATGCACCAGTGCGGTCGCAATTCGCGCCGCCGCCAAGCTGATGCCGCCGCCCCAGCCGTCTGAGGAGCACCGCGGCTTCGAGATCTTCTTCATCCCGCAGCAACGCTCCTGGTACTACCGCGACGATCCCGATGCGCCACTCCCGCGCGAGTC
>JALYLE010000007.1 GCA_030774375.1 Chloroflexota bacterium
GGCATCGCTGCCCCTCGGCCACAGCGCGACCGCGGCTGCAGCCATCACGACCAGGACACCAGCCAAGAGGGCAAGAACGAGGGCCGGACGAGGGCGAGCTGGCCTTTCGATCGGCGGGTCCATGTAGTCGAGACAGTACCCCGGCGACCGCGCATCGGTTGGATGGGCAGCCGGCCGATGGGGTACGGTTGATGGACGCATGACCACCACCCGCACCTCTCTGCGGCGCGCCGCCGTGCGTGGCGCCCAGGCGAATCTTTCCCGCCCGCGGCGCTCAGCCGAGCCAGGGCCTGAGGCCGTCGGGACGCGCCGAACCATCGTCATCCAGCGCGTTGCGCCGCAGGTCAACGGTGGCCGCCACCCTGTCAAGCGGGTCATGGGTGACGAGCTCATCGTCACGGCGGACATCTTCGCGGACGGGCACGATCTGCTCGACGCCGTCCTTCTCGCGCGGCACGAGGATGGTGGGACGTGGCGCGAGATTCCGATGCGCCTGATCGACAATGACCGCTGGGCCGGAGCGCTGCGCCTGGAGCGACTCGGTCGCTATCGGTACACGATCGAGGCCTGGCGCGATGCATGGGGCTCTTGGCGTGCCGGAATGCGCAAGAAGCTCGACGCCAGGGTGCCGGTCGCAACCGAGCTCGCCGAGGGCCGCGTCCTGCTGGAGGGGGCGCTGGGACGCGCCAGCCTGGTGGGCAGGGATCGGGATGGTCAGCAGCGTCGACGCACGGATATCGAGACGATCCGCGCCGTGGTCGGCAGGCTCGGGAAGGCTCGTGGCGAGCGGAGCGCCGCGAACGCCTTGACAGGCGAGCGACTGGCCGCGGTGATGCGCCGCCATCCCGACCGGAGCGCCGCCACTCGCCACGACCACGTGCTATCGGTGGTCGTCGATCGTGAGCGCGCACGGGCGGGAGCCTGGTACGAGCTCTTCCCGCGTTCGCAGGGACGGAGGCCCGGACGGGCGACGACGCTCGTCGAGGCCGAGTGGCGCCTTCCGGAGATCGCTGCGATGGGCTTCGACGTCGTCTACCTTCCGCCGATCCACCCAATCGGTGTGACCAATCGCAAGGGGCGGAACAACACCCTTGGTGCGGGTCCGGATGACCCGGGCTCCCCGTGGGCCATCGGCTCAGACGCCGGCGGACATACCGAGGTCGCGCCGGAGCTGGGGGGCCTGCCCGCCTTCGACCATTTTCGGCGGGCAGTCGAACGGAACGGGATGGAGCTCGCGCTCGACCTCGCGCTGCAGGCGTCGCCGGACCATCCGTACGTTCGTGCCCACCCGGAATGGTTCCGTCACGCGCCGGACGGAACGATCAAGTACGCCGAGAACCCGCCCAAGCAATACCAGGACATCTACCCGATCGATTTCTACGGCGACGACCCGGTCGCGCGCGACGCCCTCTGGCGCGAGTGGCTCCGGGTGGTGCTGGTCTGGGTCGAGCGTGGAGTGCGCATCTTCCGTGTCGACAACCCGCACACCAAGCCGCTCCCGTTCTGGGGCTGGCTGATCGGCGAGGTGCAGCGCCGGCATCCGGACGTGATCTTCCTCTCGGAGGCGTTCACCCGGCCCAAGATGATGCAGGCGCTCGCCAAGGTCGGCTTCACGCAGTCGTATACGTACTTCACCTGGCGCGAGACGCGCAATGAGCTGCGCGAGTACCTCACCGAACTGACGCGTTCAGAGATGCGCGAGTACTACCGCGGCAACCTTTTCACCAATACCCCGGATATCAACCCGCATCACCTGGACCACGGCCGTCCCACGTTCATTGTGCGCTTCCTGCTCGCCGCCACCCTGTCGAGCAACTACGGAATCTACTCCGGCTTCGAGCTGTGCGAGGCCGATCGGCTTGACGACCGCGAGGAATACGCGGGCAGCGAGAAGTACGAGATCCGGGTCCGAAACTGGAACGCCCGTGGCAACATCAAATCCCTGGTCACATCGGTGAACCGCCTGCGGAGGGAATGGGCTGCACTCCGCGGCTACGACAACCTCGCCTTCGAAAACGCCACCGGCGACCGCGTCCTCTTCTACCGCAAGGCACTGCCCGCGACCGACCTCGCGCCATTGACCGGCTTTCCGACGCGATGGCGCGATCCAGTCTACGTGGCGGTCAACGTCGACCCACGGACGCCGGCGCGGGGGGTCCTGCACCCCGACCTTCCCGCCCTCGGCATCGGATGGACCGCTCCGTATCGTTTGACCGATCTGCTCACCGGCCGCTCCCGCACGGAGCGCGGGGCCGACCTGGCCGTTGAACTGACCCCGGAGTCGCCGTTCCGGATCTTTACGGTCAGCCAGGCCGGCCCATGAACCTCGATGCGTCCGCCGGCCGCGCGTCCGAGACCGTCCGTCAGGGGCGTGCCCGTGTAACGAGCCCTCGTGCAAGGAGCGCCACCTCTGGGAGCGCCATCGTCGACGACCCGCTCTGGTACAAGGACGCGATCATCTACGAGTTGCACGTCAAGGCGTTCTACGACGCCAACAACGACGGCACCGGCGATTTCGCCGGGCTAATCGAGAAGCTGGATTACATCGCCGAATTGGGCGTCACCGCGATCTGGCTCCTGCCCTTCTACCCCTCGCCGCTGCGTGACGACGGCTACGACATCGCCGACTACCGCAACGTCCATCCGGACTACGGCACGCTGCGACAGTTCAGGACCTTCGCGCGCGAGGCCCATCGCCGAGGGCTGCGCGTGATCACCGAGCTGGTCGTCAATCACACCAGCGATCAGCATCCGTGGTTCCTCGAGTCCCGCACCTCGCGCGGGGGCAAACGCGATTGGTACGTCTGGTCGGAGGCCGATCAGCGCTACACCGACGCTCGGATCATCTTCACCGACACCGAGACGAGCAATTGGGCCTGGGACAACGAGCGGCGCGCCTACTACTGGCATCGGTTCTTCAGCCACCAACCCGACCTGAACTGGGACAGTCCGGCGGTCGAGCGAGCCGTCCTCGGGGCCATGCGCTTCTGGCTCGATGCCGGCGTGGACGGACTGCGGCTCGATGCCGTCCCCTATCTCGTGGAGCGCGAGGGGACGAGCTGCGAGAACCTTCCGGAAACCCACGCCATCCTGCGGCGCCTCCGTTCCAGGCTCGACGAACGCCACCCGAATCGGATGCTGCTTGCGGAGGCCAACCAGTGGCCCACCGACGTTCGACCCTACTTCGGTGATGGCGACGAATGCCATATGGCCTTCCACTTCCCGGTCATGCCCCGCATCTGGATCGCGCTCCGCAAGGAGGACAGCTGGCCGATCATCGACATCATGGAGCAGACGCCTGCGATCCCCGAATCCTGCCAGTGGGCGCTCTTCCTCCGGAACCACGACGAGCTGACCCTCGAGATGGTCACCGACGACGAACGTGACTACCTGTGGACGGAGTACGCCACCGACCCGCGCATGCGCCTCAACCTGGGGATCCGTCGCCGCCTGGCGCCCCTCGTCGACAACAGCCGTCGGCGGATCGAGCTCCTCACGTCGCTGCTCCTCTCCCTGCACGGCACGCCGGTCATCTATTACGGGGACGAGATCGGGATGGGGGACAACATCCACCTCGGCGACCGCAACGGTGTACGTACCCCCATGCAGTGGAACGGCGACCGGAATGCCGGCTTCAGTCGCGCCGACGTGGCCGCTCTCTATACGCCGCTGGTCGCCGACCCGGTGTACGGCTACCAGGCGGTGAACGTCGAGGCTCAGCAGCGCGTCCCGGGATCGCTCCTCAACTTCATGAAGCGGATCATTCGAGTCCGGAAGGCGCATCCGGTCTTCGGTCGCGGCTCACAGACCTTCCTGCGCCCCGAGAACCGGCACGTCCTGGCCTACCTTCGCGAGCACGACGGGACGACGATCCTGTGCGTCGCCAACCTGTCGCGCTTCGCGCAATACGTGGAGCTCGACCTCGGCCGCTTCACCGGCCGGGTCCCGGTCGAGCTGATCGGGCGGGTGCACTTCCCGCGGATCGGGGAGCTTCCCTACCTGCTGACCCTCGGCCCCCACGACTTCCTCTGGTTCGAGCTGACCGAGGAGGCCGATGGCGCGCGCTAGCGCCGAGCCCCTGGCGGTCGCATCCCGGGTGAGCCCGACCTGGCTCGCTGATCAACGCTGGTTTCGCGCGAAGCGGCGCCGGATCGTCGCCGTCGCCGGCATCGACGCGTTCCCGCTGAGGGGCGAGAGCGTCTGGCTGCTCGTCCTGGGCGTGCGATTTGCCGATGGCGGCGAGGAGCGCTATCTCTTGCCGGCGGTGATGGACGGCGACGGCGTGCGTGAGCCGGTCGACGGAGAGGGCGCGTGGCGCGCCCTGGCAACCAGCATCGTGTCCGCCTCGACGCTTCGCGGCGTCGCCGGCGGGAGTCTGCGGTGCGAGCCCGGCGCGGGTCTGGGTGCCATCCTCGGCGAGGGGGCTGACATTGCCTCGCTTCCCGAGCGGCGGCTGGGGGTCGAGCAGTCGAACACGTCCATCGCGCTCGGTGAACGTTTGATGCTCAAGCTCTACCGGCTTGCCGAGCCAGGCATCAATCCTGAGGTCGAGCTGAGCGCCTTCCTCACCGAGGTCGGATTTAACCAGACCCCGGCGCTCGCCGGTTGGATCCACTGGGATCCGCCCGACGGAGCATCGTCTGCGGCGGCCATCCTCCAGGAGCGGCTCCCGGCGACCGGCGACGGCTGGGAGTGGGCGCTCGGCTGCCTCGCCTCCTTGGCGGGCAGGGAGGCGGCGATCGTGGGCGTCACGAGAATCGGCCAGATCACCGCGCTCCTCCACGCCGCCCTGGCGTCGCGCCCTGATGCGCCGGGCTTCGAGGTGCGCGACGTAACGGCGCCCGACCTGATTGCGTGGCGTGCATCGGCGGAGCGTCAGTTGCAGCGCGCCCTCGCGGCATTGGACGTCTCCCAGCGCTCGCGCCTCGAATCGATCCTGCCCCAGCTCGGGGCTCGGCTCGACGCGATCGGGCGGTCCGGCGACGCCCGCGTCAGCCGGCTGCATGGGGACTATCACCTCGGCCAGCTGCTGCGCGTCGGTGGCGACTTCTCGGTGGTCGATTTCGAGGGCGAGCCGGCCAGACCGCTCGCCGAACGGCGTGAGCCGTCCTCGCCGCTGCGCGACGTGGCGGGGATGCTGCGCAGCCTCGACTACGCGGCACGCACGGTCGCTCGCGACCGCCACTCCTGGGGTGGAGCGGAAGACGCCTGGCTCTCGCGCGCCCGCGCCGCCTTCCTGGCTGCCTACGGCCGGCTCTCCGCGGGGGAGGCCGCGCTGCTTGCCGCGTTCGAGGTGGAGAAGGCCTGCTATGAGGCGCAATACGAGGCCAACAACCGCCCGGACTGGACCTGGCTGCCGCTCGAGGCGCTCGTCCGGTTGGCGGCATGACCGATCAGGTCTGGCGAGGGGTGCCGTATCCGCTCGGCGCGACCTGGGATGGGGCGGGTGTCAACGTGGCGATCTTCAGCGAGAACGCCACCGGGGTCGAACTCTGCCTCTTCGACGAGAACGACGCTGAGCGTCGCATCCGGCTCCGAGACCAGACCGATCGCGTATGGCACGGGTACCTCCCCGACCTCCGGCCCGGACAGCGCTACGCATACCGAGTCGCCGGCCCCTACGATCCTGCGAGCGGTCATCGGTTCAACCCCGCCAAGCTCCTGATCGATCCCTACGCCAAGCGCATCGATGGGTCGATCGCGTGGAGCAATCGGCTCTTCGACTACCGCGTCGATCGCAACCTGGAAGACCTTGAGCCCGACGAGCATGACTCGGCGGCGCACGTCCCGAAGGGCGTCGTGGTCGACCCGGCCTTCGTGTGGGCCGACGACCGGCAGCTCCGAACCCCGTGGGAGCAGACGCTCATCTACGAGGTGCACGTCAAGGGTTTCACCAAGCTCAACCCCGAGGTGGCGCCCGAGCTGCGAGGAACGTACGCCGGCATGACGTCGCGCCCGGCGATCGAGTACCTCCAGGCGCTGGGTGTGACCGCCGTGGAGCTGCTGCCGGTTCACCACCATGTCAACGACCGCCGCCTCGCAGAGCTCGGGCTCACCAACTACTGGGGCTACAACACCATCGGCTTCTTTGCCCCCGACAGCCGCTTCTGCGCAACCGGCGAACCGGTCAACGAGTTCAAGACGATGGTCCGTCAGCTGCACGACGCCGGGATCGAGGTGATCCTGGACGTCGTGTATAACCACACCGGGGAGGGGAACCACCTGGGCCCCACGCTCTCGTTCCGAGGCATCGACAACTCGGCCTACTATCGCCTCGCGCCCGACGACCTGCGCGTTTACGTCGACTACACCGGGACCGGCAACACCCTCAACGTGACCCACCCCCGCACGCTGCAGCTGATCATGGACAGCCTTCGGTACTGGATCAGCGAGATGCACGTCGACGGCTTCCGATTCGACCTGGCCTCGGCCCTGGCGCGCGAGCTGCACGACGTCGACAAGCTCGGATCCTTCTTCGACATCGTCCACCAGGACCCGCTGATAAGCCAGGCGAAGCTGATCGCCGAGCCGTGGGACCTGGGCGAGGGGGGCTACCAGGTTGGCAACTTCCCGGCGGGGTGGGCGGAATGGAACGGCAAGTACCGCGACACGGTGCGTCGCTTCTGGCGCGGCGTCGGCGAGCAGACGGCGGAGCTCGCCTTCCGGTTGACCGGGTCCTCGGACCTGTACGCAGAATCGGGTCGCCAACCGCACGCCTCGATCAACTTCGTGACGGCCCACGACGGTTTCACGCTGCATGACCTCGTGAGCTACGAACGCCGGCACAACGAGGCGAACGGCGAGGGAAACCAGGACGGAGAGGTGAGCAACGAGAGCATGAATTTCGGCGCCGAGGGGCCGACCGACGATCCGACGATCGTGACCGCCCGCGAGCGTCAGAAGCGCAACTTCCTCAGCACCCTGTTTCTGTCCCAGGGGGTGCCGATGCTGCTCGGTGGCGATGAGATGGGGCGAACCCAGCGCGGCAACAACAACGCCTACTGCCAGGATAACGAGATCAGCTGGTTCGACTGGCGACTCGATGATGACCGGCGCCACCTGCTCAAGTTCACGCGGGGCGTGATCGCCATCTTTCGGGCCCACCCCGTGCTGCGGCGCCGCAGGTTCTTCCAGGGCCGCCGCATCCGCGGCTCGTCGGTCAAGGACCTCACCTGGTTCGGTCCCGATGGGCATGAGATGAGCGACCAGGAATGGCATGCCCGTGGCGTGCACACCATCGCGCTCCGGCTCGCCGGGGACGCGATCGGCGAGCGAGGCGAGCGAGGGGAGCCGATCGTGGACGATACGTTGCTCCTGATCCTGAATGCCGGCGCGGACCCGGTCGACTTCCGGCTGCCGAATCGCGTTGGCGAACACTGGGAGCGGCTCTTCGACACGGTTTCGCCCGAGCCTCCGCTGCTCATCGGCGGCACCCAGTTCGGGGGCGGATCGGTCTACCCCGCGGCGGAGCGCTCGTTCGCGTTGCTGCGCCTCCTCGGGCGCTGACCGTTTCGCGGACGGAACGGGAAGGGAACGATGGCGTCGCGCGATGCTGCCCCGTTACGCGATCCGATCCTTCGGACCTACGTCGATGCGTTCGGCGTCCGCCGGGCCGTCCCCTCGGAGGCGGTGGCGGCCGTGCGACGGGCGATGGGCATCGAGGTCGGCGGGGCCGATGCTCAGGCCCGGGATCCGGTGCGCGTGGCGCAGGCAGGCGACCGCGTCGATCCGCCCGCTGACCTCAACCTCGAGGACGGGACGGCGCTGGGCGTCGTGCATCGCCTGCCACGCGATCTGCCGCACGGGTACCACCGGCTCGTTCGTGCCGGTGGCGAGCAGCTTCTGCTCGTCGGACCGCGTCGCTGCCACCTCCCTCCGGGGCATCGGGCCTGGGCCTGGGCGCTTCAGCTGTATGCGACCAGGTCACGCCGCAGCTGGGGGATCGGTGACCTCGCTGACCTGCGGACGCTCGCCGAATGGTCGCGGGAGGTTGGCGCGGAGGCGCTGGTCGTGAATCCAATCGGCGCCCCAAACGCCGCTCCGGATCCCGAGCCGAGCCCGTACTACCCGAGCAGCCGCCGATTCCGGGATCCGCTCATGCTCGCCGTCGAGGAGATGCCCGGAGCCAGCGGCCTGGGTGACGCGCTGTCGGACCTCGCGGCGATGGCGAGGGCGCTGAACGAGGATCGAGTCATCGATCGCCGCCGCGTGCAGGCCCTGAAGATCGAGGCGCTCGAGCGGATCTGGGCCTCGGGGGCGCCGCGCCGCGCCAGTTCGTCTCGCAGACTAAGGACCTACCGGGCGGAGGGCGGCGCCGCGCTGAAGGGGTGGGCAACCTTCGCGATGCTCAGCGAGCGGCTTGGCCCCGGTTGGCGTTCGTGGCCGGAACCCTATCGGGACCCCGCCTCGGCCGCGGTCGCCCGAGCGGCGCATGAGCACGCCGACCGGGTCGCGTTTCACGTCTGGATCCAGTTCGCGCTCGATGAGCAGCTCCGAGCGGCAGCCGCCAGGATTCGCCTGATCAGTGACCTGCCGATCGGCTTTGACCCGGGTGGCTTCGACGCCTGGGCCTGGCAGCGTGAGCTCGCCCAGGAAGCCAGCATCGGCGCACCGCCCGACCGATTCAACGCCATCGGCCAGGACTGGGGCCTCCCGCCCTTCATCCCGCATCGCCTGCGGGCGTCGGGACACCGTCCCTTCATCGAGACGATCCGGAGTGCCATGCGTCATGCCGGCGGGCTGCGGATCGACCACGTCCTCGGGCTCTTCCGCCTCTGGTGGGTCCCAGCCGAGACGGATCCACGTGGTGGAGCCTACGTGCGCTACCCGAGCGATGAGCTCCTCACGATCCTTGCCATCGAGAGTGAGCGGAGCGGGGCGATCGTCATCGGCGAGGATCTGGGGACGGTCGAGGGGGGCGTTCGCCGTGCGCTGGCCGCGCGCAGCGTGCTGTCGACCCGCCTCCTCTACTTCGAGCGGCGCCCACCTGCCCGCTACCCCCGACTCAGCCTCGCCGCCGTAACGACGCACGATCTCCCAACGTTGGCCGGCGTGTGGACCGGAAGCGACCTCGACGACCAGCGTGCCGCCGGCCTGCGGCCCGATCGTCGCGGGATCGCCCTCCTGCGCAATCGCGTGCGCCGTGCGGCCGATCTCGCGCCCGACGCGGACCTTCACGAGGCGGTGCTCGCCGCGCATTCGGCATTGGCCACGTCACCGTCGGTACTGGTCAGCGCCTCCCTGGATGACGCGCTGGGCGTGAGAGAGCGGCCGAACATGCCGGGTACCGTCAGTGCCCAGCGTCCGAACTGGTCGATCGCCCTGCCGCGTCCAATCGAGGAGGTGGCGCGCGACCGATTCGTCAGGCAGCTGGCTCGGCGGATGAGGAGCGGGCGGGGCGAAGGATCAACGTCGCGAGCGGCGGAAGCGTGAGGTGCGCCGAAGCCGGCTGACCGTGCTGGCTCGTCGGTTCGGCGACGAGAGCGCCAAGGTTGCCGACGTTCGACCCTCCGTAGTGCCCCGAGTCCGTGTTGAGCACCTCCTCCCAGGGCCCGGCGGATGGCAGACCGATCCGATAGCCGTGGCGCACCACCGGGGTGAGGTTGGCGATCACGGCCAGCGTCTCCCCGCCACCCCGGCGAAGATAGGAGATGACCGACGCCTCGACGTCGCCAGCGTCGATCCACGCGAAGGTGGACGGGTCCGGCTCCGACGCCCACAGGGCGCGGCTGCTCAGGTAGAAGGCACCCAGGTCCTCGAGGTAGCGCCCGAAGGCGGCCCGCATCGGCTCGTCAGCGGACTCCCACGGCAGCCCGCGATCGTGGTTCCACTCCTGCATCGGCGCCAATTCGGTTCCCATGAAGAGCAGCTTCTTGCCCGGCTGGGTGTACATGGCCGCCAGCAGGGAGCGCAGGTTCGCGAAGCGCCGCCACTCGTCCCCCGGCATCTTGCCCAGCAGCGACCCCTTGCCATGCACGACCTCGTCGTGGCTCAAGGGCAGGACGTAGTGCTCCGTGTGCATGTAGAGGCCGCGGAAGGTGAGCCGATCATGGTGGAAGCGACGGTGGACCGGATCCTTGGTGAAGTAGTCGAGCGTGTCGTGCATCCAGCCCAGGTCCCATTTGAAGCCGAAGCCCATGCCCCCCAGGTAGGTGGGCCGGCTGATCCCCGGGAAGGCGGTCGACTCTTCGGCCACGGTGATGACCCCGGGGAAGCGCCCGTAGCAGCGCTCGTTGACCTCGCGCACGAAGGCGATCGCCTCGAGGTTCTCGTTGCCGCCGTACTGGTTGGGCAGCCACTCCCCGGGCTTGCGGGAATAGTCGAGGTAGAGCATCGAGGCCACCGCATCGACGCGCAGCCCATCGACGTGATAGCGGTCAAGCCAGAAGAGGGCGTTGGCGACCAGGAAGTTGCGGACCTCGGGGCGGCCGTAGTTGAAGATCAGGGTCCCCCAGTCGGGGTGCGTGCCGCGTCGGGGATCGGGGTGCTCATAGAGCGGCGTGCCATCGAAGAGCCGCAGCGCGAAATCGTCCCTCGGGAAATGAGCGGGGACCCAGTCCAGGAGGACCCCGATCCCGGCCCGATGCAGCTCGTTGATCATTGCCGCCAGCTCATCCGGCGTCCCGTGGCGTGCCGTCGGGGCGTAGTAGCCGGTCACCTGGTAGCCCCACGAGCCGTCGAACGGGTGCTCGGCGAGTGGCAGAAACTCGACGTGGGTGAAGCCAAAGCGCTTGCATTGGGCCGCCAGCCGTTTGCCTGCCTCCCCATAGCTCAGCCAGCTGCCGTCCGGATGGCGCATCCACGATCCCAGGTGCACCTCGTAGATCGCCAGCGGTGAGCGGTACGGGTCGCGCGTCGCCCGCTGTGCGATCCAGTCATCGTCCGTCCAGACGAATGCGGTGGTGTCCCATACCCGGGACGCGGTCTCCGGGCGCACCTGCATGGCGAAGGACAACGGATCCGCCTTGAGGCGCAGCGTCCCGTCCTGGCCGACGATCTCGAACTTGTACAGCTCTCCAGCGCCGATCCCCGGGACGAAGAGCTCCCAGATGCCGGCGTCGCCGAGGCGACGCATCGGGAAGAGCCGCCCATCCCACTGATCGAAGTCACCGACGATCCGCACGCTGCGTGCGTTCGGGGCCCACACCGCGAAAGCGACGCCTGTCGTTCCGTCGATGGTCTGCGGATGCGCGCCGAGCACGTCGTACAGCCGCTCGTGCGTTCCCTCGCCGATGAGGTGCAGGTCGAGCGGGCCCAACGTCGGGCCGAAGCGATATGGATCGTCGCGCTCCCAGGAGCTCCCATCGGGGGAGCGGAAGCGCAGTCGGTAGCGTGGCGGCGTCACCGCCTCCAGCAGGAGGACCGCCCAGAGCCCGTCGGGCAGGGCAGTCAGGGCGCGTGGCGTCTCGCCATCAAGAAGTAACTCAACCTGGCGCGCGTCGGGATGAAAGGCCCGCACGACGACGCCTGCGGGAGCGGAGTGCGGTCCGAGGATTGCATGCGGCTCCGGGTGCTCCCCGCGCGTCAGGCGCGTCGCATCAGCGCTGGGCGGGGCCAGCTCCGCGGACACCGTGGCTACCGCGTCTGTGGGCTGGCGAGGCATGCGGCTACCTTACCCCAGGTCTCCCCGCGTCGCCGATCGCTGGGCGGCTGTGCTAGGCTCGCCCGGCGCTCGCCATTGCCGCCGCGCACCGGATCGGGCATCCTTCTCCGGCGTCCGCGGCGCCGCACGAGACGGCAGGCGTGACCCCTTCCACCAGCCAGCTGGAGGCACCTTGGGCATCTTCGACGGCCTCCTCGGCCTGCTCAGCCACGACGTCGGGATCGATCTCGGCACGGCCAACACGCTGGTCACCGTGCGCCATCGGGGAATCGTCATCAGCGAGCCCTCGGTCGTGGCCATGGACACCCGCACCAAGCGCGTGCTGGCCATCGGTGCCGAGGCCAAGCGCATGGTCGGCCGGACGCCGGCCCACATCGTCGCCATCCGGCCGCTGCGCGACGGCGTGATCAGTGACTTCGACGTCACCGAACAGATGATCCGCTACTTCATCCAGAAGGTGCATGACCGATACGCCCGCATCCCGAGGCCGCGGGTCCTGGTCGGGATCCCTTCAGGGGTCACTGAAGTCGAGAAGCGGGCCGTTCGGGATGCCACTCTGAACGCCGGCGCTCGATGGGCGCGGCTCATCGAGGAGCCCATGGCCGCAGCCATCGGTGCCGGGCTGCCGGTCTCCGAACCAACCGGCTCGATGATCGTGGACATCGGCGGAGGGACCACCGAGGTCGCGGTGATCAGCCTGGGTGGGATCGTAGTCAGCCGCAGCATCCGTATCGGCGGCGACGAGATGGACACCGACATCGTCAGCTTCGCCCGTCGGGAGTACAACCTGCTGATGGGCGAACGCACGGCCGAGGAGATCAAGATCGCGGTCGGCTCCGCATACCCCCTCCCCAATCAGCGCACGGTGACCTTCCGCGGCCGAGACCTGCTCACCGGTCTGCCCCGCAGCGTCGAGGTCGGCGGGGACCAGATCCGGGAGGCGCTCGAGCCATCCGCCGCGCAGATCCTCGACGCCATCAAGGAGACGATCGAGGAGACGCCGCCCGAGCTCGTGGCTGACATCATGGACCAGGGGATCGTGCTCGCCGGCGGCGGAGCCCTGCTCGGCGGCCTCGACAAGCGCGTCGCAGAAGCGACGCAGATGCCGGTCCACATCGCCGACGACCCACTCACCTGCGTGGTCCGCGGGACCGGTCGCGTCCTCGAGGAGCTGGATAGTCTCGAGCGGGTGCTGGTCAGCGAGCAGTACACCCGCGCGCCGCGTTAGCGCGCCATGGTCGAGCGGGCCATGCTCGGAGGAAGCCCGTGGTGATCGGATCACCGAACCGCCGGCCCCGAAGTGGGCTCTGGTTCGCCGCCTTCACGGTCGCCTCCCTGCTCATGCTGCTGGCATCGAGCACTGAGCCAGCATTGAAACTGCAGCAGGCGAGCGCTCGTGCCCTCGACCCGGTGCGAGCCGCCGTCGCCGGGATCGGCGAGGGGGTGGCAGGCCTGTTCGGCGCGATCGGCGAGATCGATCGGCTGAGGACGGAGAACGACCAGCTCCGGGGCCAGCTGTCGGGCGCACAGGAACGGATCAGCGAGCTCAGTGAAGCGGCGGCGGAGAACGCCGAGCTGCGTCAGCTGCTGAACCTGACGAAGTCACTCGACATGGCCCTCCTCCCCGTGCGGATCATCAGCCACGACCCGTCGAACTTCACGTGGGAGGTGGGGATCGATGCCGGAACGGGCGACGGCGTCCGCGTCGGCATGCCGGTCCTGGGCTCAGCGGAGGGAGCCGGGGCACTGGCGGGCACCGTCGTCTCGACTGGTTCGGACACCGCCCAGGTGCGCTTCATCATCGATACGCGCTCGAGCGTCGTGGCGCTCGACCAGTCGAGCCGCGCGCTCGGCGACGTCAAGGGCCAGCTGGGCGGCCAGCTCGTCTTCGTCGACGTTCCGGTCACCGAGAAGCTGACGCCGGGCGACAACATCGTGACGGCGGGGCTGACGATCGGTCCGACCTTGCGCAGCCCATATCCCAAGGGATTGCTGATCGGCACCGTCCAGGCCGTCCAGGCCGATGCCCAGGCGCTCACCCAGACCGGCTTCGTCCGCCCAGCGCTCGACTTCGTCCACCTCGACCGCCTGCTGGTGGTGACCTCCTCGACCCAGGGCTGACCGACCGCGCGTGGCGGCCGGCCGGCGGTGCCCGCGGGCAACATGGCCCCATATTCCGGCTCTTCGCGGACCATCGCCCCATAGGCACGCGCCACGTCGGCGACTACGGTCGAGACCCCACAGACCCGGACTGCCGCCATGCTCGGAAGGATTCCCATTGCTCGATCGCCTGCGAACCATCTTGATCGCCCTTGTCGCCACCATCGCGACGGTGGCTGCCCCGCTCGCCACTCACGGATCGGTGGCCCCGCCCAAGGTGGCCATCATCGTCGGCCCCACCGGATCGGGGACTGCCAACAACCGCAGCCAGGGCGATGAGATCGCCGCCGCAGCCACCGCGCTCGGCGCGACGGTCGTCAAGGTCTACTCGCCGAATGCAACGTGGGCGAAGGTCAAGGCTGCGGTGAATGGCGCCAAGATCATCGTCTACCTGGGGCATGGGAACGGGTATCCGAATCCCTACAGCAGCAGCTACTACCCCGACCGCGTCGATGGCTGGGGACTGAACCGCACGACCACCAACGGCGACAGCGACAACTGGTCGACGACCATGGTGTACTGCGGCGAGAAGGCGCTCCTCGGCACACTCACGTCATCAGACGGCCAGGCGCAGCGCACCTACTGCTCAGGTGGACCGATCACCCCTGCCGCTGGCTTCGTGATGATCTACTCGAACGCGTGCTACGCGCCGGGCGCCAACGAGCCGCAGAACCCCGATGCCACCGCCAGCGAAGCGTTGAAGCACGTCTCGTACTTCTCACGGCCGATGGTGAGCGGGCTAGGCGCGAGCGGCTACTTCGCGACCGACCATGGGGCGGATACCCTGGTCGGCGCCATCCTCTCCCACCCCGATACGTCGTACGGCAACCTGTATCTCGACAACCTTCCGAACGGCGATCCACTCGACTACCCGCACCTCCTGCTCTCCGGCAAGCGGGCCTGGTTGACGCACACCTCCGACTACACCTACGCGTTCGCGGGCAGCCCGGGGCGCACCTTCAATGGCGGCACCGCGCCGTACGACTCTCCGCCCTCGGCCTCCAGCCTGCCGTCGGTGATTGGCTTCTCACCTCTCCCAGGCGCGACGGGGGTGGGGATGACCCCGTGGGTCAAGGTCACCTTCAGCGAACCGGTGAGCAATGTGACCACCGGTACCGTGGTGCTCTATGACGCGGTGACCTGGACCACGGTCTCCGCGTCGGTCAGCCTCAATGAAAACAGCACGGTCGCAACCCTCAAGCCGGCCAGGCCGCTGCAGCCGAAGCACAAGTACGCTCTGCGGGTCTCGACCTGGATCGTGGACGCCGCCGGCAACCGGCTGACCTACGCCAGCATGACCTTCACCACGGCTTGGTCTCAGACCTACTCACCGGCTCGCACCCTTACCTTTGCTGCCGGCACCTACACCGGCTACAAGTTCGGCTCCACGGGCCAGATCCTTGCGACCCGGGCGTATACGCTCGCGCGTCCCTCAGGTGCGCCGACCTCCAAGCGCAGTGGCATCACCGGTCGCACGGGCGGCTGGTACTACATCACCGCAGGCGTCTGGGCTGGCTACTGGATGAGGGAACGAACCGCAATCACGCTGCACTGAGGCGAGGTCCGGTGCGGTGCGGGAGATTCGTACCATTCCGCGCCGCCCGCACCCCTCGGTACGGTGGTGCGTGATGGAGTGAGGTGAAGATCACCGCTCCAGCTGCTGCACCGAGGAACCCGTCCGTGCGCCAATCAATTCGAATCCTGGCCGTGGCGTTGTCGCTCATGGTCCTGGCCATCAACCCGGGCTTCGCGGCCGCCGCGGATCCCGCTCGCCTCGTCGACGCCCCGGGCTTGGTGCCGCCGCTCGTCGCCGACGGTCCCATCGTCCTGCCAAACGGCCACATCCTTCCCGCAGCTCCATCGGGGGCTCCCGGCCACTCGGTGATGGCCGAGATGCTGAGCCAGCACGAGCACGACCGCCTGGTCTTCACTCCAGGCCAGCTGCCCGTGCCCCTCGGACGCGCTCAGGGAACCACGACCGTCGCGCAGGTGGGTCAGAGTCACGCCATCCTCCTGCCCCTCGCGACCGCCGATCAGGTGCCACAGGCGCAGCTGGCCTCGCTCCCCAACCACCTCCGCAAGCAGGTCTTCGGCTTTCTGCCGTATTGGACCTTGAGCGCGACGGACCTGCAGTGGATGCGATACGGGCTCGTCTCGACGATCGCCTACTTTGGGGTGGCCGCCAGATCTGACGGTTCACTGGCCACGACGAGCACCGGCTGGAACGGGTGGAACTCGAGCGCGATGACGGGGGTGATCAACGCGGCGCACGCCAAGGGCGCCAAGGTCGTGGTCACCATCACGATGATGGCCTGGGACTCCGCGAGTCGGCAGGCGCAGGCGACCCTGCTCGGCAACGCCACGTATCGGGCCCGGCTCGTCAACAACATCGTGGCCACCGTCCGGGCTCGCTCGGCCGATGGCGTGAACCTCGATTTCGAACCGGTCTCGACCACGTTGCGCGCGCAGTACACGTCCTTCGTCCGCCAGCTGAAGGCTGGCCTCGTCGCGGCCGGCGTAGGGTCATCGCTGACCGTCTGCACCATGGCCGGCGCGGCTACCTGGTCGACCGGCTACGACGTGGCGGGCCTCACCGCCAGCGGCGCCGCGG
>JALYLE010000008.1 GCA_030774375.1 Chloroflexota bacterium
GGAGCAGTACGTCGAGGGCCCGGTCCTCGCTCCTCCGCAGCATCACCCGCTCGACCAGCCCGTGCCGGGACCAGCCGGCCGCGTGCCCGCAGGATGGCAGCGGGAGCTTCACTGACCCGACGAGCGATGTCGCTGCGAGGACGTGCCTGCCAATCCACGATGAGACGATCTTGATGGAGGTCCATCATCTCGTCATGCGCGCTGGCGGTTGACTTGCAGGAGGCTGGAATTGGCTGAGGCGCCCGACGCCATGACATTGCCATACGTTGCGGCCCCGGATCGGTACGGAGCGATGCCGTATCGGCGGGTGGGCGCGAGTGGCCTCCGACTGCCTGCGATCTCCCTCGGCCTTTGGCAGAACTTTGGTGACGACCGGGCGCTCGCGAACCAGCGGGCCATCGTCGGGCGCGCGTTCGACCGCGGCATCACGCACTTCGACCTGGCCAACAACTACGGCCCACCGTATGGCGCGGCCGAAGCGAACTTCGGCCGCATCCTGGGCTCGGACCTGCGCGCCTACCGCGACGAGCTGATCATTTCCACCAAGGCCGGCTACGACATGTGGCCGGGGCCCTACGGCGATCGAGGGTCCCGCAAGTACCTCCTGGCCAGCCTGGACCAGAGTCTCGGCCGGTTGGGCCTCGAGTACGTCGACATCTTCTACTCCCACCGGGTGGACCCCGACACGCCTCTGGAGGAGACGATGGGCGCGCTCGATGCCGCCGTCCGGCAGGGCAAGGCGCTGTACGTCGGGATCTCTTCCTACTCAGCACGCCGGACCCGTGAGGCGGCCGCGATCCTGCGTGGGCTCGGCACGCCGCTGGTCATCCACCAGCCGTCGTATTCGATGATCAATCGATGGATCGAGTCAGAATTGCTCGATGTCCTGGCAGAGGAAGGGATCGGCGCCATAGCCTTCTCCCCACTGGCGCAGGGGCTCCTCACGGATCGCTACCTGGACGGCGTCCCAGGCGGCTCGCGGGCAGCGCGTGAGGGCTCCTTCGGCCGGGACATGCTGTCGGCCTCCAATCTGGCCAACGTCCGGGGACTCCACGAGATCGCTCGGGGACGCGGGCAGACGCTGGCCCAGATGGCGATCGCCTGGACCTTGCGCGACCAACGGGTGGCCTCGGCCCTCATCGGGGCGAGCTCGGTCGAGCAGCTCGACGACAATCTCGCCGCACTCGACCTTCTCGGGTTCGCGCCTGCTCAGCTTGCGGAGATCGATCGCTTTGCCGTCGACGGTGGGATCAATCTGTGGGCGCAGTCCAGCAACGCGTGAGCGGTGACAGGATGGGATAGGAGGTGCGCTGATGGCCACGAGGATCACCGTGCTCGGCACGGGCAGGATGGGCTCCGCGCTGGCACGACGGCTTGCCGGGGCCGGCTTCGAGCTGACGCTCTGGGACCGGACCACGGACCGAGCCAAGGCCGTAGGACTCGGCCGGATCGCAGCATCGCCTGCCGACGCCGTGGCAGATGCGGAGTTCGTCATCAGCAGCCTCACGGGACCCGATGCGCTGAGGGCCACCTATCTCGGACCTGGAGGCGCGCTCGAGGGGGCACATGGTCAGCTTTTCCTCGAGATGAGCACCGCCGGGCCCGACTTCGAGGCGGAGCTTGCGCCCCACCTTGTATCCACGGGCTCTCACCTCGTCGATGCCACGATCGTGGGCGCGCCGCCGATCGTCGAGCATGGCGAGGCGGCGATCCTGGCCGGCGGCGAAGCCTCCGATGTCGAGCGTTCCCGGCCGGTGCTCGGACAGTTCGGCACGGTTCGTCATGTTGGACCACCGGGGAACGGGGCACGCCTGAAGCTGATCGCCAACAGCATGCTCGCGCAGATCATGGCCGGCGCCGCGGAGCTTCAGAACGCCGGCGAAACCGCTGGCCTCGATCCCGGCGATGTGTTCTGGGTCCTGGCGCGGTTCGCACCCACGCTCGAGACGCGGCGCCCTGCCTACGTTGACAACGAGCTCCAGCCGACGATGTTCGCGCTCCACGACCTGCGCAAGGACCTCGATCTGGCGCTGGGGCTCTTTCATGCCGAGGATGCGCCTGCGCCGATGACCGCGATTGCCCGCGAGTTGGTCAGTCAGGCACTCGGCGAGTTCTCCGACAACGATATCGGCGCCATCGTCCGCCTATACCGTCGACCGGAGCGCACCGGGGCAGTGGCCCGCTGAACGGGACGCGTAACCAGTGATAACAACGGCCATGTCGACGCCGAGCCTCATCGGACGCGATCGCCTGGCGCGAGAGGCTGAGGAGGAGCGCCTCAGCGCGGCGGCGACGCGATCGGCTCACAGCCGCGGACGCAGCAGGCCGGAGGAGCCGGACGAATACCGCACCGCCTTCGAGCGCGATCGAGATCGGATCATCCATTCCAAGGCGTTCCGGCGGTTGAAACACAAGACACAGGTCTTCCTGAATCCTGAGGGCGACCATTTCGTCACCAGACTGACGCACACCCTGCAGGTCGCCCAGATCGCCCGCGCGCTGGCCGCGGCACTGACCCTCAACGAACCTCTTGCCGAGGCGATCGCCCTGGGCCATGACGTTGGCCACACCCCGTTCGGACACACCGGGGAAGAGGCTCTCTCGCCCTACTTCCCGCCCGATGGCTGGCACCATGCCGCCCAGAGCGTCCGCGTCTTCGAGGCGCTCGAGGACCTCAACCTCACCTGGGAGGTGCGCGACGGGATCCGCGCACACTCATGGAGGATCAACCCGCCGCCCGCCACCGCTGAGGCCTACTGCGTCCGCTACGCGGATCGGATCGCGTACCTGAGCCATGACGCGCTTGACGCCATTCGCGCTGGCGTCCTGGCGCCTGATGCATTTCCTGGCGCCGTGCTCGAGCGGTTTGGTCCGCCGGGTCGACTGTGGGTCGCCCGGATGGTCGAGGCGGTGATCGACCACAGCCTCGAGGTGGGACGGGTCGAGATGGACCCGGAAACCCTGGCGGTCATGCACGAGCTGCGGGACTTCATGTTCGAGCGTGTCTATATGAGCGGAGAGCAACGCCGCGAGCAGGAAAGCGCCATCGGTGTGATCCGAACCCTCGTCCATCACCTCGTCCGCCATCCCCAGGAGATCCCCGACAGCTACCGCGAGCACGCGGCGGATCCCGTCACCCAGGTCGCCGATTACGTGGCCGGGATGACGGACCGCTTCGCCCTGCTGGCCTACGAGCGGATCGCACAGGCGCAGGACAGTTAGGGCGAGCGACTGGGGCCGAGGGTGGGTACGGTCCCGCTCAGGCGGTAGGTGACGAACGTGCCATCGTCGCAGTCCATGGCGATCGAGGCCGGGCGGTCCGCGGCCAATGTCGAAGGACGGGATCCTGGCGGCCCGTAGATGTCGCGAGTTGTGAGACCGATGAAGGTGCTTCCGAGCTTCACCGGCGCCCCCGCGACGCCAAAGGCCGGAGAGGGCGCCGGCGGGCCGGTCGGTCGGTACGAGAGCTCGCGCCACTGGATTCGCTCCGGGCAACCGGCACGGCCCGATGCGAGGTTGAGTCCGATGATCCCGATGCCAATGAATACCAGCGCGCCGATTAACCCGCAGCCGATGGCGCGCCAGTTCACGAACGGGCGATCTCGAAGCGCGCGAGCCCGCCCTGGGCCGGCTCGCGCCGGACGTCCACGCGCTCGACTCGAGCTGCAGCGGGGCCGCTCCTGAGGAGCCGCTCGAGCATGTCAAGGGCCTCCGGGGCGCCCTCCGCGACGAGCTGGACACTTCGCTCGTCGTCGCCGTTGGCGACCCATCCCACGAGGCCGAGCCCATTGGCCTCGTGCAAGGTCCAGTACCGGAAGCCGACTCCCTGCACGCGCCCGGTCACACGTGCGTACATGCGCTCGCGCGCCGGTCCGGCTGGCCGTTTGGTCATCACGATTCGAGCGTCGGCCAGGCAAGCATCGCCACCTCCAGGGCCAGCCTTGGGGCTGCGTTCTGGGCCAGACCATCGGCGATACGCTGGAGGAGGCGGACGAAGGTGACGAGCTCCTCGAGATCGAGGCGACGGGCGGTTTGCGGGAGGTCGGGCAGGATGTCAGTCGAGTTGGCCACGGCGGGCATCCCAGCTGCGGCGACGAGCAGGTCCCTGGCCAGGGACAGCCATACCTCGACGAGCGCGGCAGCGGCCGCGCGCTGCACGGCGCTCGTGGTGCGCGGCGTGGCAACCTCGCCCTCTTCGGTTGTGTCTGCCTCCGCCGCGATTGCCGGGATGGTCCCAACCCGCCGGCTGGCTTCGTCAAGCAGATCGCGCGCCGACCCGAATCGGTCAGCCTTGCCGCGGAAAAGGAGCGAAAGGAGCTCGGCTTGGGCGCGGCGCCGCCACGCGAGGAGATCCGGATCTCGGGCGTAGCCTGCAGCGCGTCCTGTGAGCCCGCCAGCGAGGCGGGCCAGTGCATCGGCTTGGTCGGAGGGCAGTCGCTCGTGATCGACGAGCCACGCCGCGAGCTCGGTGCGGGGCACGCTCCCCACCCGCAGCGGCTGGCACCGCGAGAGGATCGTCGGCAGCAGACGCGAGGCATCCGCCGCGACGAGGACGAAGAGATGCCGGTCAGACGGTTCCTCGAGGGCCTTCAGCAGGGTGTTCTGGATCGACTCGCCGGCCCGATCCGCGTCCTCGATCAGGACCACCCGCCGCTCAGCGGCGATCGGCGCCCCCGCCGCCTCACCCAGCCAGCGCCGGGCGACCGCAACGATGCTCTCCCCGGTGGAGCGCATCTCACGCCATCGGTCTGGGGAGCCAAGGACCAGGTCGGGGTGCGTCCGAGCCCGCGCTTCGCGGCAGCCCAGACACGCGTTACACGGCCGCGATTCGCGATCCGGCGCGGTGCACATCAGGAGCGCGAGGAGGTCTTCGACGAACGCCCCTTTGCCCCCTCCCGCTGGCCCATGGACCAGCAGGGAACGACCGAGCGAGCCACGGCGCGCGGCATTCAACGCCATTGCCCTCGCCGTCGCCTGGCCCAGGCTACGGAACCCGGCAGTGACCGCTGCTGAGACCATACCGCCGAGTATAGGGTGACCCCCGGAACGCCCGGTAAGTGGCCGATAACGCCGGGATGAGGGGGTCGGCGCATCCTCGCGCACCATGCTCCGCTGGGCCGCCCGGGTACGTCCGCTGGCGGCCGGCCGGCACCCGTCCCCGCCTTCGTGCGGCGGCCCGCGGAGCGCCAAAGGGGCGCTGCGCAGCTCGCCGTGGCATCAAAGATGCACCGCCAGCCCTCCGCGAAGGGCGCTACCGAGTGTCATACTCGTCGACACATCGACGGACGATGCCGGAGCAATGAGGAGGTTGTCACCATGGCCGGCAAACAGGCCAACACGGCCGAAGAGCTCACGGCTGCGATCCGATCGCTCGTCGACAAGGCGCTCGAGTCGGATCTGCGCGATCAGATCGTCGCGCGCGGCCGCGATGTGGCATCCACGCTCGGCACCGCGGGCGAAGCGGCCGCGGAACGCGCCAGTGAGGCATGGCGCGAAAGCGAACCGATGCGCCGTGAGGCAACAGAAGCCGCGCTCCGCGCAGGACGCGACACCGTCTCGTGGGGCAGGCGCGGCTGGACGACACGGCTCCGACCCGCGCTCCGCGATGGATGGACGCGACGCATGGCAGCCCTCGCTGCCGCTGGCGTCGCAGTTCCAACGTCCCGCCAGGTAATGGATCAGGCGCGCGCCCGGCTGGGCATACAGCGGAGGGAAGAACGCCGCTGGCGGTCCTTCTTCGTGGGCCTCGTCATCGGCGCGATCGCGGGCGCGATTGCGGCACTCCTGACCGCCCCGCGCGCCGGTCGGGAGATGCGCGACGAGCTCGCGACGCGAGCCCGTGAGGCGGCGACAACCGCACGTGAGGCGGCGACAACCGCACGTGAGGCAGCCAGCACCGCGACAGACTGGGTCCCGCTCTTCCAGCGACCGCAGGATGAGGGGCTGGGTGCACTTCCGGCGGAGAAGCCCGCGAATCAGCCAGTGAACGGCTCCGATCCACTGGTCGACGAGGTGCTGCCCGTCGAAGGCGTGCCTGATGAGCCGGCCCCCGCCGAGACCGTCCCGTCCGCTGAAGACGAGGTCGAGTAGGGCCGCGGCCTTCGTCATCCTGCCTCCGCGGGCATGAAAAAGGGCCGGCCTGCTGGCCGGCCCTCTCCGGTTTCGGCTCGCCGATCAGGAGCCGGATCTCGTGCCCCGGCCGGATCGGAATCGCTGCCAGATCCCCTCGGGTGCGTCCTCATCCTGGGCAGGCGGGGCGTCGTTTGAACCCCCGGCGGCGGATGGAGATGCGCTGGACGCACCACGACCGCGACCTGTCCGACTCGTCGGCCGCTTGACTTGCGCCCCGGTTCGTTTGGCCGGAGGAGGCTCCGAAATATCTGTCTCCTTTGCCGTGGCACGGACTCGCCGCTGGCCACCGCCACTCGCGGTTCGCGATCCCCGCGGCGACCGAGCCTTGCGCGTCACAGCGGTAGGCTCGCCCGCGCCGCCCGCGCCGGCGCCCTCAGAGGGGGACGCTTCTGGGG
>JALYLE010000009.1 GCA_030774375.1 Chloroflexota bacterium
GAGTCACGACCTCGAGCGTCTCCTCCATGAGCTTCAGCCGCTCGCGGACCGGCGGGAAGGCAAATCCGAAGCCGGCGTACTCCCACTCGTTCCAGCCCGCCCCAATCGCAAGCTCTGCCCGGCCGCCGGACGCCACGTCCAGGGTGGCCGCCATCTTCGCAAGGAGGGCCGGACTGCGGAATCCAGCGCATATGACCCCTTGCCCCAGCCGAATGCGCTGCGTCCGACCGGCGAGGGCCGCCAAGTGGATGAAGCTCTCGAACGTCGGGGCTTCGTCGTGACGGCGGATGTTCTGCAGGTGGTCCGGCACCCAGACCGCATCGAATCCGAGCCGCTCGCCGAGCTCACCGATCTGCAGCGAGCGTTCCCAAGCGCGCTTGGGATCCCAGCCGGCGAACTCGCCCTGGACGCCGTTCGGCATGTAGATGCCGGCCCTCACGGCGCCTCTGCGAACTGCCGTGTCGCTCTCGTCACCCGTGCTCCGCTAGCCGGTCGATGGCGCCGGCCATCTCGAGGTCCTTGGCGGTCAGCCCTCCGGACGCATGCGTGGAAAGGGTGAAGGTCACCGTCCGCCACCGGACGTCGATATCGGGGTGGTGGTTGGACGCTTCCGCCGCGTCGGCGACGCGGTTCACCAGGGCGATCGCATCCGGAAAGGATGGGCAGCGGATGGAGCGGACGATCGAATCCCCCTCGCGACGCCACAGCTGGATACCGGCGAGCCCTCCGGCAATCTCCCCTTCGGTCAGCAAGGTGGCGTAGGGCATCGGTCTAGCGCAGTCAGGCGCCCGGCTTGCCGATCAGCGCCAGGAACTCGCTGCGCGTCTTGGAGTCGCCACGGAATCGGCCGAGCATCGCGCTGGTAACCATCCGAGCCTGCTCCTTCTTCACGCCCCGCATCATGGTGCACATGTGGCTCGCCTCGATCACGCAGGCGACGCCCTTGGGCGTGAGGCGCTCCATGAGGAACGTGGCCACCTCGTTCGTGAGGCGCTCCTGAACCTGGAGGCGCTTGGCGAACATCTCGACGACACGCGGAATCTTGCTCAGACCGATGACCACGCCGCGCGGCAGGTATCCGACGTGCGCCCGCCCAAAGAACGGCAGCAGGTGGTGCTCGCAGAGGGAGTAGAACTCGATGTCTCGCACGACTACCATCTCGTCGTACTCGACTTCGTAGCACGCGCCGTTCAGCAGGGCGTCAGGGTCGGTGCGATACCCCTCGGTGAGCTCCGTGTACATGCGCCGAATGCGTCCCGGCGTTCCCACCAGGCCGGCGCGTGTCGGGTCCTCGCCGATCTCGCCCAAGAGCGTTCGCACGGCGGCTTCGATGTCGGTGCCGGGGATCGAATCGTCCATTGCGCCGCATCCTACCAGCCGCCATTCGGCGGCCCGGAGTGGTCCTTTCTGGCCATGCGTTCCACCTAGGCGAGGCGCGAGCGTCGCGCTAGACTTGACCGCCCCGACGGGCCATTTCCGGCGGGGAAGATACCTGACCTCTCGCTCGGGGCTCGCATGATCCTGCACACCGGGAACCCGCGGAATCCTCGTCGCCCACTGGCGAGCATGAAATCGCTCGGCACGGACCGCCTCGCCAAGTCCCTCGCCAGCCGGCTCGACGACGCATACCACTACCTGCGCCATGCCACGGTCGGTGGCGCGGAGGAGATTGATGCCGTGATCGTGGGCCCTGGCGGCACGTGGGCGGTCTCCACGGCCCGTGAACACGGGCGCTTCCGCAAGCGGAACGACCACTGGTACCGATGGAACCGCTCCACCGAATCGTGGGTCCCGTGGGACGCGGCCCCCATCACCGCCGCGCGCCTGGCCGGCCACCGCCTCGAGCTGCTGCTCGATCGCGCCGCGCTGCCGGCTTCCGTCGAGCCGTGCCTCGTGACCAGCCGCGACATCGAGGTGACCTGGGAACCCGACCAGCGTCCCGGCATCCACGTCTACGACGATCCGGAGGCCTTGGCCCGACGGATCGGACGCGACGAGGTCCTCAGCAACGCCCAGGTCGACCGGATCGTGGCGATCCTGGATCCGCGACAACCGCTTCCTCGCCTGGCGCCGTCGACTCCTCGCGGCTGAGCGCGCGCCTGAGTGAGCGCGCGGGCATCGGCAGCCCTCGGCGCCCTCGCGACGGCGCTCCTCCTTACAGCCGCGTGGCTGCTCCCGCCGCTGGCGATCCTCGCCGTCTGGCCCATCCTCTTCGTGGTGCCTGGGTGGGCGCTGATGGCGTGGGCCCGGCCGCGCATGGCGGCCACCGGTCGTCTGGGGCTCGCCGTCGTGCTCAGCGTTGCCATCAGTGCCCACATGATCTACTGGGTGTCCCTCGCGACCGGCGGATACCGGCGCGAGACGATCTTTGCGGCCGCATTCCTCCTGGCGGTCCCCATTCCAATCGCCGCCTGGCGAGCCGCCGGACACGGCGGCATCAGGGCTGCGGCAATGCGGGAGGTCCTGGGCACAGTCTCCGCCCTCGCCCGATCGCGAGCCGCCTTTGGGCTTGCGCTCGGCACCTCCCTCTTCGTCGCCACGGTGCTGAGCCTTGGGCTCTGGCAGGTCACGCCGCTCGGGGTTGATTCCGGCGGCTCGAACTGGTCGGACCTGGCGGTCCACCTCTCGATCGCACAGTCGCTCAATGCCGGCAACTTCCCGCCGCAGGTCCCCTACTTCGCGGGGGCGCCCCTCGTCTATCACTGGTTCGCCGACTTCCACGCCGCATTCGCGGCTCGCGCCGCTGGCCTTTTCGCGATCCCTGCGTTCGTCGCCTCGAGCGCGATCCTGGGCGGCGCACTCGTCCTGCTCGTCCACGGTCTCGCCCTGCAGCTGCTGCGCATCCCGGGAGTTCGGCGGGTCGCGCTTATCGCCGCCGGCCTTGCCGTCTTTGGCGGCGGCCTCGGCTACATCAGGCTCATCGGTGACGTGACGGCAGGGCTCGGCGACCCCATCAGCCTCGTGACCCGCAATAGCTACGACAACGCATGGCTCACGGAGTGGCCGTACTTCCGCATCCCCTCCGTGATGGGGACCGGCCTCCTGGTGCATCGGGCCACGACGGCCGGACTGCCGATGCTCGTCGGCGCCGTGCTCCTCCTGGTGGCCGGGCTGCCGAGCGCCGATCGCCTGCGGCGTGGCTGGCGTGACCGGCCGGCACTCATCGGTCTGGCTGGGCTCCTGGGCGCCCTGATGGCGCCGTTTCATTTCTTCT
The DNA here is from genome assembly GCA_030774375.1 of Chloroflexota bacterium. The sequence continues at coordinate 3,215 of JALYLE010000009.1, forward strand.
TCTTCCCCGCGGTGCTGATGCTGGCGTTTGTCTGGGTCGTGGTTGGCGGGCGGCTCACGGATCGCGCGGCGCCGGTGAATGCCCTCCGATTCCTCACTCCATACGCCCTGAGCCTGCCCTTCGCGCTTGCGCCACTGCTCCAGTCGGCTGGCGCGGGGCAGCTGAAGCTGGTGCAGATCTGGGAATCCGCGCCGACGGCCGACGGTCCCTGGGCGGTCGCCTTCTTCTACGTCACCAACTTTGGCCTGCCCCTCGTCCTTGCCGTCGTCGCGCTGGTCATAGCTCGGGGTCGCTGGCGCCTCTTCTTGGGGGTCTGGGCCATCGCCCTCTTCGCCGTGCCCAACATCGTCCAGGCGAGCGCCATCGGCTTTGACATGAACAAGTATTTCCAGGCGATGTGGATCGCCGTCGCCATCCTGGCGGCCTGGTTGATCCGTCGCTGGCCGTGGCCCGCCATGGCCGCCGTCCTTCTCATCTCGGTCCCCTCGCCACTGCTGGTCAGCGCCTGGACCGCGCTGAGCCATGAGCAGATGCTCAACGCAGACCAGCTCGCAGCGGCGACCTGGATCGCCGACAACACGCCAGACCGATCCGTCTTCGCCACGGATGGATGGCTTCATTCCCCGACGGATGCCGCCGGACGCCTGCGGCTGCTCACCTTCCAGCCATACGTCGCGAACCTGGGGTACGACCCAGCGCACCGTGCGGCGCAGGTCGACGAGATCTACTGCGCCGGAAGCGCGAGCCTCTCGGCTGCGATCATGGCCAGCCTGGGAGCACGCTACGTCATCGCCGAAACGCTGCCGAGTCCGTGTCGCGACCCGGTCGACTTCGCCGACGCGCCGCAGTTCCATGAGGTTTTCCAGGCTGGCGGGCTCCGCATCTTCGAGCTGACCGATGGCGCCGCCGTTGGCCCCGTATCATCGGTCCGATGAGTGGACCGGCTCCCCGTCCTGACCCCGACCCGGACCGGCCTGACACTCCGTCCGCCGGGGGGGCGGTCGTGGCGCTCGAGCACGTCACCAAACGCTACGGCCCGCCCGGGACGGCACCAGCGGTCGGCGATCTGTCGCTGACCGTGCCCGCCGGCGAGATCTGCGTCCTCGTCGGACCGTCGGGCTGCGGCAAGACGACGACCATGAAGATGATCAACCGCCTCGTCGAGCCCACCTCGGGGACGGTGAGGATCGGTGGTGAAGACGTCATGCGGCTCCCGGCCGTCGATCTGCGACGACGGATCGGGTACGTGATCCAACAGGTCGGGCTGTTTCCGCACATGACGGTCGCCGAGAACGTGGCCGTCGTCCCGCGCCTCCTGCGATGGTCGCCGGAACGTACCCGTGACCGGGTGGAGGAGCTTCTCGACCTGGTGGGCCTGGACCCCGCGGGCTATCGCGATCGCTATGCGGCGCAGCTTTCCGGAGGCGAGCGTCAGCGAGTGGGAGTGGCGCGCGCCCTGGCGGCCGACCCGCCGGTGATGCTGATGGATGAGCCATTCGCCGCGGTCGACCCAATCCGCCGCGACCGGCTCCAGAACGAGTTCCTGCGGCTCCAGGCCAAGGTGCGCAAGACGGTCGTCTTCGTTACGCATGACGTGGACGAGGCGATCAAGATGGCCGACCGGATTGCGATCCTGCAGAAGGGCGGGGTCCTGGCCCAGTACGACACGCCGGAGGCGATCCTGTCGCATCCGGCAAGCGAGTTCGTCGAGCACTTCGTCGGAGCCGATCGTGGCCTCAAGCGGCTCTCGCTGGCCCGGGTGCGTGATCTCCCGCTGCTCGAACCTGTCCTGGTGCGGGCGGGCGAAACCCGAGCCGATGCGCGGCGGCGGTTGGAGGGCTCGCCGGCTCCATTCGTGCTGCTCGTCGACGGCGCTGGGAAGCCGATTGGCTGGCTGGGCACAGCCGAGCTCTCCGGCGACGGCACCATCGATGCCAGCCACGCGACCCCCGGCGCCAGCCTCCTCCAGCCTGAGTCGACGTTGCGCGACGCCCTGTCGGCGATGCTCGCCTCGTCGGTCCAGCTTGGTGTGGTGGTCGACGAGCACGAGAGCGTCTTGGGCCTGATCAGCGTGAACCAGATCAGCGAGGTCCTGCAGCACGCCACCGCCACCTCCACGATCTCGAGCTGACCGATGCCCCCCGGCGAGCCGTTCTTTCGCCCGGAGTGGGTCGTCGACAACCTGGATGTCATCTGGCAGCGGATCGTCGAACACGTGTCGATGACGGTCACCGCGGTCGTCATCGGCTTCGTGATCTCGTTCGGGCTCGCGCTCCTCATTCGCCGCCGTCGAGCCCTGGCAGCCGCCGTCATCGGTACCGCGGGCGTCCTCTATGCGATCCCGTCCCTCGCGCTCTTCGCCTTCCTCATCCCGTTCACCGGCATCTCATTCGTCACCGCCGAGATCGCGCTGGTCAGCTACACCCTGCTGATCCTGGTGCGAAACATCCTTCTCGGGCTGGACGGCGTGCCGGCCGAGGTCATCGAAGCAGCGACGGGCATGGGGCTCACCAGCTCGCAGCGGTTGTGGCGCGTCGAGCTGCCGATTGCACTGCCGATCATCGTGGCCGGCGTCCGGATCGCAACGGTCACCACAGTGGGGCTGGTGACGGTCACGTCGCTCATCGGGCAGGGTGGTCTGGGCTACCTGATCGTGGTCACCGGAATCGGCAACTTCTTCCCGACGGCGATCTACGTCGGGGCAGCTCTTTCTGCCGCCCTGGCCATGTTCGCCGACGTCTCATTGCTGGGGATCCAGCGGCTCCTCACACCGTGGGCTCGGGCCAGGAGCGGATAACGTGGAGTTCTTGCAGGAGCTGGCTGGCTGGCTCGCCGAACCGGCGCACTGGACGGGGCCGGACGGCATGCTGCCGCGCTTCGTCGAGCACCTGGGTCTGGCCGGCGTGCCCCTTGCGGTGGCCACCGCCATCGCGCTGCCAATCGGCCTGGTGATCGGCCACACCGGGCGCGGCGCATGGGCAGCGATCAGCGTCGCCAACCTTGGGCGCGCCCTTCCGACCCTGGGCATCCTGGGGATGATCCTGCCGCTCACCGCCGGCATCGAACCCTACGGCTTCGACCTGATCCCGAGCACCATCGCCCTGGTGGCGCTCGCCATTCCGCCAATCGTGACGAACACCTACGCCGGGCTGCGAGGGGTCGATCCGGAGCTCGTCGAGGCCGGGCGCGGGATGGGCATGCGGGAAGGCGAGCTGCTGCGGCTGGTCGAGGTGCCCATCGCCCTGCCCGCGATTCTGGCCGGCCTCCGGATCTCGGCCGTCCAGGTGGTGGCAACGGCGACGCTCGCCGCCGTCCTCGGAGCCGGCGGCTTGGGGAGGCTGATCATCGATGGCATCGCCCAGCAGGACGATGCGCAGCTGTTCGCCGGCGCCGCCCTCGTTGCCCTGCTGGCGATCGGTACCGAACTGGTCTTTGCCAGGCTCCAGCGAGCAGTCGTCTCGCGAGGGATGCGCCTGGCCACCGCTCAGTCGGAGGACGAGCTGGCCGCCGAGTCGGCCCGGGCGCCCGGGATCTAGCGCCGCCAACGAGGTGGCCAATGGGCCGATATCGGTCCTTCACAGTCCGGCTGATACACTCCGCCACTTAGCGCCGCGTGCCGCGGTGACGGGACCCGGAAGTACCAAAGGAGGACCCAATGCGGAAGTTCCGCATGCTCGCCCTCGGGGCGTCGATGCTCGCGCTGATGATCAGCGCCTGCTCGGCGGGTGGGGGCGGCAGCACCAGTCCATCGGCAAACACGAGCACGGGGGCTTCGCCTGCCGGCAAACCCACGATCAAGGTTGGCTCGGCGAACTTCCCCGAGTCGCAGATCGTGGGCGAGATCTACGCGCAGGCGCTGGAGGCGAAGGGCTTCAAGGTCGAACGCAAACTGAACCTGGGTGTGCGGACGCTGACGAACGACGCGCTGCGCGCGGGTGCTATCAACCTGATGCCGGAGTACATCGGCACCGAGGCGACCCAGCTCGGGGCAGAGGCAGCCGGCGACCCAGCTCAGACGCTGACCAACCTGAATGCCGCCCTCGCCAAGATGGACACTCCCATGATCGCCCTGGACTACTCGCCGGGCGCCGACCAGAATGGATTCGTCGTTCGCAAGGAGACGGCGGATCAGTACAAGCTCAAGAGCCTGTCCGACGTGGCCAAGATCGCAAATCAGCTCCGGTGGGGCCTCCCTGGCGAGTGTGCCACTAACGTGTCCTGCGGGGCGGCACTGAAGAGCGCCTATGGGATCGACATCACTGCCGTGAAGCTATGGAAGAAACTTGACGCATGCAGTCAGCTGATGGCGGTCGCACTGAACAAGAGCGTTGTCGACGTAGCCGAGCTTTGCACGACGCAGACGGACATCGTCCGCTTCAACTTCGTCCTCCTGCAGGACGACAAGCACTCGCAGCCAGCTGACAACATCGCACCCATCCTCCGCAAGGCCACCGCGGATCAGGGCGGCGCGGCGCTGGCAGATTCGCTGAATGCCGTCTCCGCCAAGCTGACGACCGAGGCTCTCACCAATCTGGGCGCGCAGGTCGCGATCGACCAGAAGAAGATCGAGGACGTGGCCAAGCAGTTCCTGACGGACAACGGCCTGCTCTAGTCGCTCGTCCTTCAAGTGACACCGATGGGCGGGCGTCCCGCATGGGGCGCCCGCCCTCTATGCTGCTGCTGGCACTCATGTCCGAGCATCTCGACCTGGCCGATTGGCGGCGGCGCGTCGCCACGATGTACGCCGCGCTGCGTGACGGCACCCTCCCGGATCCGGAGCGCCTGCTCGCCTTTCGAACGGCCAAGGATCTCCTCTTCGGCAGCCACCCGCAGTCGCCGGTGCCGCCCGACCAGCGCGCCGGCTTTCCCGGCCTGCCGTACTGGCCTCACGACCCCACGCTGCGCTTCGAATCGCGCCTGGAGCCTGATCCGGAGGCCGCGCCCCTCGACCTTCCTCGTTCCGGCGAGGGCGCCGGCTTCCCCTACCACCGGATCGGCTGGGTCAGCTTCGAGGTGGGCAGCGGCGCGCTCCGGCTCGCGGTGTACTGGCTGAATGAATACTCGGGGGGCATCTTCATCCCATTCCGGGATGCGACCAGTGGCCACGCCACGTATGGGGCTGGCCGCTACCTGTGGGACTCGGCCAAGGGGGCCGACCTGGGCTCGACCAGCGAGACGCTGATCGTGGACTTCAACTACGCCTACCACCCGTCGTGTGTTTACGACCCGCGCTGGAGCTGCCCTCTGGCGCCCGCCGAAAACTGGCTGACGGTCCCGGTCGAGGCGGGCGAGCGCCTCGTCGAACCGCACGAATGACCGCCGCCGCGCCCCCCACCATCGACACGCGTCCGCCGCGGAACTGCATCAAGTGTGGGCGCGAGATCGGCCCCGACGAGTCAATCTGCGAGGTCTGCAACCGCGCCGGGATGGCGACGCCTTCGGCGACCCAGTACCACGGCACGATCGTGGTGGCCATCGTGGCCGGCGTCGCGCTGATGGCGATCGCCGCGTCGCTGGGGCTGCGTGGCGTGGGGCCGTTCACAGGCAGCGAGGTCGCCGTTCGGCTGGGCACCCCAGGAACGGTGGTTGCGACGGTGCGCATCGCCAACGAGGGGACCAAGGCCGGGCGCGCCACGTGCCAGCTCACCGCCCACGACGCGGCAGGCCACACCCTAGGCGTGGCGACGACGATCACCGGTGAGATCGGGGGCGGGCGATCCCTCACCTACGACGAGCGGATCCCCGGCGTCGACGGGCTGCCGGCCAGCGTCACCGTTCGCTGTCAGTAGCCTGCCGCTGTCAATAGCGGGCCGGGATGAGGCGGGTTCGCGGTCAGTCGCGGATCAGGGTCACGCGAACGAGGCCCTGCGAGCGCGGCGCGTCGGTCACGAGCGCCCAAGCGGCCCATGACAGGTCTGCGATGCGCTGGTCTGGTGTGCCCCAGTAGCAATCGCACCAGTCCACGACCGGCAGCTCGGCGCATCGGTCCGCACACACGGTCACCGTCTCGAACCCTTCAGCGGTATGCCGTCCGCCGAGGGCGCCGGGGAGCGCAACGCTGGGGATGCCAACGAAGCCTGCCGTGCCCGCGTAGGTGGATGCGGTGCCACTCATCCGGGAAGTCCTCTCAGTTTCAGGAGCCAGGTTCGCGGCTGAGGGTGAGGGGTAGGTCCTCGCATCTCGGCTGGCCGCGAGCGGCGAGGCGATCGAGCCGGCGGAGGCGCTTCCTTCCGCGGTCAACGTCGTGCTGACGAGCATGGCGCTCGCCACGAGCAGGGCGACAAGCGCCCTCGTGGGGTGTCGCAATCAAGATCTCCAGTGCGGATTTCAGTGGGCCGGCACAGGCCCGGCGACGTATTCGCCGGCGGCATGCGGCCCACGCGTGGCTGGTGTTCGGCCACGGCAGCAGGTGTCCGCGTCAAGCGTGGCAGGCGTACGGGAATCGGTCAAACCGCCCTGCCGTCCGAGGACGCGGAGCTGTCGCTATGCTCCCCCCATGCGCCGATGGTCAGCTCGCCTCCCGTCGGCCCTCGCAACTTCCGTCGTTGCCTTCCTCGTGGTCTGCACGCCACACGCGCTCGCGGCAGGCCCACCGTTCCCCCCTCCCACCGATGGCACCGCGGTTTACGACGAGGCCGGCGCCCTGACGCATGACACGGTCTCGACCCTCGAGATGGAGGTCGACGCGATCGAGGCTCGGAGCGGGGCAGAGATCGCCATCTTCGTGCAGGTCGATCCCGGCGCCACCAACGAGAGCAACCTGGAGGCGGCGAAGACGCTCATGGATCAGTGGGGCGTCGGCCGCAGGGGCTCCGACGATGGCCTGGTGCTGCTGTTGAGCCTGCAGCCGGACCTGAAGCACGGCACAGTCAGCCTCTATGCCGGCTCTGGGTTCAAGTCGACGTATCTCAATGAGGATCAGCTCTCCGGCATCATCGGCTCCGATTTCGTTCCCGCCGCGCGATCGGGTGATATGAACGGCGCCATGCGAGCAACCATCGCGGCGGTCGACCGCGCGGTCACGCCTGGCGGCCGCGAGCGCCTCGACCGTGCGCGCCAGATCAACGCGGTGGTCGGGCTGGGCGTCGCGCCGTTCGCACTGTTGGCGCTGCTGGCCATGGCGTTCCTGGCTTGGCGACGGGATGGCCGTGACCCGTATTTCCTGGATAGCGACTCCATCCTGATGGCCGGTCCCCCGGCCGACCTCACCCCCGCGCTCGCCACCGTCGTGCGCAACGGACGCAGCGACCAGCGCAGCGTGACCACCGCGCTGATGGATCTCGCGAGCCACGGCTGGATCACCTTCCACAACGTGGATCTCCCGTTCAGGGGCGAAGAGGGCGGCCCGAGCCTCGAGATCCTGCCCCGTCCGGCGCATCGGGCCACGCTTCCCCGTCCCGAGGCCTACATCCTCGACATCTTGAACGCCATGAGCGGCCAGGATAGGACGCTTGACCGCGAGGCTCTCAGCCGGCTCCACGGCTCGATGGATGACTTCCACCAACTCCTCGAAAAGGATGCGGTTCGCCTGGGCTGGTTCTCGCGATCCCCCCGCAGCATCATCGGGCGCTGGTCGGGGATCGCCACCGCCGAGATCGTGGCGGGCATTGGAGCGGGGATCCTGGGCTGGATGCTGCCCAGCAGCGGCTCGCTGCTCCTCGGCGTGGCCGTCGGGGCGGGTGGACTTGGGACGCTGGGCTTCGCGACCCAGATGTCGCAACGCACGCCCAACGGGGCGATGGTGGACGGCATGCTGAAGGCCTATCGGCGCACCCTGCAGAAGACCCTCGAGCAATCGCGATCGATGGAACAGGTGGTCGCCGATTCCGCGGTCCGCCTCCTTGCCGCGACGCCGGACGAGGCCGTGGTGTGGGGAATGGCGCTGGGGCTCCACCGCGAGGTGGCGAGGGTGCTCGAGCGGAGCCTCGAGGATCGCGCCCGGGGTACGACGGGTGGCGGTGGTGGGGTCCAGCCGTGGTATCCGATCTGGCTGGGCACCTCGTCGCCCGTCGCCGGCGCCGGTACCGGCGCCGATGGAAGCGTCAGCCACGGGGGCGGCGGGATCTTCTCCGGCTCGCCGATCCCCGACGTGGGCGGCATGTTCACGTCGCTCGGCAGCATCGGGAGTCCACCGCCCTCCTCCGGCAGTGACGGTGGAAGCGGGGGTGGCTTCTCCGGGGGCTCGAGCAGCGGTGGCGGTGGCGCCAGCGGCAGCTTCTAGGAAGGTCGCGGCCAACGTGTCAGCCGCCTCTGAGCCGATCGCGAGGCTGGCGGCCATGACCGGCGCCGGGTAGAGTTCGCGGCATGGCAAATGAGCGACGCGGCGATCGGCGACCCGGCGGGCGCCCGGGCGGGGGCGGCCAGGGCGGATTCCGACCCTATCGGGGTGGACGACCGCCGCAGCGCGGGCCTGAGGAACCAGTCTTCGAGCGCGATCGAATGCAGCGCCCGGCTGGCCGCCCGCCGTTCCCTGGCGGACGCCCGCCGCAGCGTGGTGGATATGCTCCGCGGCCGCAGGGCGACGACGGTGGGATGACGGTGCGCGTCGACCCGCGCCGCCTTGGTCTGCTCAAGCAGCTCGCCGCCGAGGCGGGTGTACGCCCCGGCGAGCTGGTACAGCTCTGGGTCGAGCAGCGGCTGGACGCTGAGCGAGGCGGCCTGGCGCCAGCAGGCGCACCGATCATGCCGACAGCGCCAACCGCAGAGGCGACAAGCGCAATCACGACGCTGGCGGCTCGGCTCGATGACCTCTTCCGCCGCATCGCGACGCTGGAGGCGTCCCAGGTTGCGGCTCTGGCTCCGCCGCCGGCGGCGTCCCCGGCATCAGCCCCGTCCGCTGCGGCTCCTGCGTCCGCTGACGCGGCTCCGCGAAAGCGCGGCAGGCCACGCAAGACGGAGACGGCCGTCCCCAGCGCCCCAACCCGGGCGCGGCGAGGCACAGCCCGCGGTGGCGCGCGGCGGGCAGCAGCCCAAAGGCGGGTCGCGCTTCACGACGAAATCATCGCGGTCATCCGCGAGCGCGGGCCGCTCACCGCCGCCGAGCTCGCGGCGGCCGTGAACGAGCGCGGGCGCTATTACGCGCCGCGTTCAGCGCATCCGCTCGATGCCGCGATCGTCAACAGCCGGGTCTCGAACCCGGTCTATCGCTCCCGCTTCAAGCGGAACGAGGGGCGCATCGGCCTCGCCGAGGAGTAACCGAGCAGTAAGCGGGCGTCAGTCCTCCAGCACGAATGTGACGAGGATGTTCGCCTGAAACTCGAGGGAGCCGTCGCGGCCAACGTTGACGCGCTCCTCCTTGACCCAGGCGCCACGGACGCCGCGGAGCGTCTTCATGGCACGCTCCATGCCCTGCCGGACGGCATCCTCGAACGACTCATTCGACGTGCAGGAGAGCTCGGTGACGCGGGCGACCGACATGAGAGACCTCCACGTGCTGCAATTCGGTCGCGCCAGTATGCGCCCGCCTCAGGCCTCATGGCTGCCTGCCCAGGCCAGCAGATCATCGGCCTCCAGGGCATTGACGACTGAGCCGATGGCGACCCCGCAGCGGAACGCCCGATCGCAGCCATTTGGCAGCCAAGTGAGCTGACCGGGCGCATGACCGTCCGAGTCGATGGCGAACGAGCAGCCGGCCTCGACGGCCAGCCGCAGGATCCGCTTTGGAGGGTCGAGCCGCTCCGGACGGCTGTTGATCTCGACCGCCTTGTCGAAGCGCTTCGCGGCCGCGAAGACGATCTCTGCATCGAAGGTCGACGGCGGACGCCTCCGGTTCCCAGTCACCATCCGCCCGGTCATGTGACCGAGGATGTCGAGGTGCGGATTGGCCAGCGCCGCGACCAGGCGGCGGGTCATGAGCCGCCCTTCCATCCTCAGCTCGGAGTGGACGCTGCCCACCACCACGTCGAGCTGCGACAGTAGGTCCGGCTGCTGGTCGAGCGATCCGTCCGGGTTGATATCGACCTCGATGCCGGTCAGGATCCGAAACGGCGCGACCTGGACGTTCAGAGCGGCAACCTCAGCCAGCTGTTGATTCAGGCGCTCGGGCGTCAGGCCGTTGGCCACCTTCAGACGCGGGGAGTGGTCGGTCAGGACCATGTAGGCGTGGCCAAGCCCGCGCGCAGCCTCGGCCATCTCGAGGATCGGCGAGCCGCCGTCCGACCAGTCGGAGTGGACGTGGCAGTCTCCCCGCAGCGCCTGGCAGATCGCCGCGGCTCCCTCCTCAAACGCCTGGCCTCCGGTCGCCTCCAGGCGACGCAGGTAGACGGGCTCCTCACCACGCAGCGACTCTTCGATCGTGCGCGCCAATACCTCGCCGATGCCGGGCAGCTCCTGCCAGGTCCCTCCTCGCTGCCGCGCTTCCCGCTCCGCCGGCGTCATTCGCGCGATCAGTCGCGCGGCGGACCGAAAGGCACGGACCCGGTAGGTCGGCTCGCTGGCTGCCTCGAGCAGAAAGGCGATGCGCTCCACGTCGGCGATCGGGTCGCGAGGTGCGCCCTGGGCACCCGCCTCGCGATTGGAGTTCGGCGCCACCATCGGTATCGCTCAGGCCATCCTGCTCATGCCACCGTCAGGAGGCGCCTCGGATTGTCGACCGTCATCCGCGCGATCTCGCCCTCGCCAACTGCGGCGGTCCGCAACTGTGGCAGGAAGTGTTGCGCCAGGTACGAGTAGCCGTTCCCGCCGTACGCCTTGAGCTGGCGGTTCGCCGAGACGTCCTGGCTGAGCAGGATCTGATCGGTGAAGCCACGCTCGAGGAGCTCGACGATGATCTCGATCAGCCTCGGCTCCCCCTGCGCACCGACGGCGTCCCCGGGCGCGCCGAGCAGGTCGAACTGCACGTTCGCTCCCCGATCGAGGATGGCGAGGTAGTAGTCGAGGTCCGGAACTGAATCCGCGTGGCCAATGATCACGCGCGCCAGATCCGCTCCCTCCTCCTCGAAGAGGCGCAGCTGGTCGAGGCCAACCTGGCTGCGGAGCGAATGCGTGGTCACCGCCAGGCCGGTGGCGCGAGCGGCGCGCGCGGCCGCACGGTGCACCCGCTCCTCTTGGGCGCTTATCCACGCGTGCTCAGTTCCGATCTCGCCGATGATCCCGGGCCGCACCCTGGTCTCGCCGACGCCGTGCTCGACCTCCGCAGCGATCTCGGCGGCCAGGTCCGCCACGCTGCGGCGGTCGATGCGTGCCTCGGCCGGGTACCAGCCCTGGCGGTACCAGCCGCTGCCCATGACGATGAAGAGGCCGCTCTGCGTGGCGAGGTCCCGCAGCCAGTGCGGATCGCGCCCGAGTCCGCCGCTGCTGACGTCGACGAGGCAGCTTCCTCCCCGGCGGCGGAAGTCGCGCAGGTCGTCGAGGATCAGCTCGGGATCGGAGGTGAAGTCGAAGAGCTGCTCACGCCGCGCCGCGACCTCTGGGCTGCAGGAGGTGTGCTCGTGCGGGAGGGTGAAGCCGATGCGCTCGGGCGGAATCGGCCCGGTGACGGTGATGACGCGCGGAGCCATTGGGCGGTCACCTCGGTGCTATGAGACGCCGGACCGGACGACGCGAGCCGCCGGCGCCGCGGAAGGAGTGGACGTCACCATCTTGCCATCGTCCGTCCAACCGCGAGCCATTCAACCGTGGAGGCCACCGGCGCGGGACGGGCGGGCGGCGACGCGCTAGCCTTGCGCCGGTTGGGCGGACGCATCGGTCCGTCGCGATCTCACCACAGATCCGCGAGTAGCGAGGGAGGGCGTGCCGCATGGCCACGTCGCAGCGCGAAGTCCGCAGCGTGTGGAGCGTGGCTCAGCAGGAGCTGGACGCCACCGCGGAGCGACTGAAGCTCGATGAGGGAATGCACCGTGTCCTGCGCGTCCCGAAGCGCGAGCTGGAGGTGCACTTTCCCCTGCGCTTCGAGGACGGCCACGTGGAGGCGTTCACCGGCTACCGCGTTCACCACAACCTCAACCGCGGGCCGGCGACGGGTGGGATCCGCTTTACCGCGGACCTGACCCTCGATCTGGTGCGCGCCAACGCGATGTGGAACACGTGGAAGGCCGCCCTGGTCCAGATCCCGTACGGCGGCGCATTCGGGGGAGTGGTCGTCAACCCTCGCACGCTCACGCCGCACGAGCGCGAGGGGCTGACTCGCCGCTACGCCACGGAGATCAAGATCCTCATCGGCCCCGAGCGAGACGTGCCGAGCCCGGACGTGAACACCGGCTCGCAGACGATGGCCTGGATCATGGACACGTATTCCATGCACCTGGGCTACACCGTCGCAGGGGTCGTCTCCGGGAAGCCCGAGGCGATTGGCGGCACGACCGGCCGCCGTGAGGCAACCAGCCGAGGCGCATTCCGCGTCGCCCTCGCCGGGGCGGCGTCCCGTGGCATCAAGGTCGACGGCGCCCGGGTTGCGATCCAGGGTTTCGGTCGGGTGGGATCCACCCTATCCGAGCTGCTCGCGGGAGCTGGAGCACGAATCGTGGCCATCGCCGACGACCGAAGCGCCGTCCGCAACGACTCCGGTATCCAAGCGTCGCGCGCGGTTGCCTGGCTCCGGGAGCACGATACGGTTGCGGGCCTCCCAGAGACGGAGCCGATGAGCCGCGAGTCGATCTTCGAGACCGACTGCGAGATCCTCATCTCGGCCGGCCTCCAGGATCAGGTGACCGCCGGCAATGCCGGCGCGATTCGAGCCAAGGTGCTCGTCGAGGCCGCCAACGGGCCGACGAGCCCGGAGGGCGACGCCATCCTGCGCGACCGCGGCGTGACGGTCCTTCCCGACATCCTGTGCACGTCGGGTGGGATGGTGATCAGCTATTTCGAGTGGGTCCAGGACATCCAGTCCTTCTTCTGGACCGATGAAGAGATCCGCGCCAACCTGGACCGCACCATGGACGTCGCCACGGCGGAGGTGATGGCCATGGCCAAGAGCGAGAAGGTGGACCTGCGCCGCGCGGCCATGATGGTCGCCGTCAAGCGCGTGGCCGATGCCACGACCCTGCGCGGGCTGTATCCCTAGGTGTGATGCTTCAAGACGTTGTTGACGGCCACCAGCGGGACGAGCCCGCGCAGCGCGGTGTGGGGACGACGTTGATTGTAGAAGTCGAGGTAGCGCGGTAGCGCTGCCAGCCGCTCGGCGTT
>JALYLE010000010.1 GCA_030774375.1 Chloroflexota bacterium
CTCCAGCCGCTCGCCGATCTGCTTCTCCAAACCCTCCTCCGACGGCTCGTAGTAGACGCGCCCGGCCAGATCGTCCGGCAGGTACTGCTGGTCGACATCGGCTCCTTCGAAGTCGTGCGGATAGAGGTATCCCTTCCCGTACCCGTATTCGCGCGACAGCCGGCGGTGCGCGGAGGGCCGCAGGTGCAGCGGTACCGGCAGCCGTCCCTTCTCCTCGACATCTGCCAGGGCGGCAAAGTACGCACCGCCAGCGCGGTTCGACTTGGGGGCCGATGCGATGTACGCGGCCGCCTGTGCCAGGGCGTACTGCGCCTCCGGCAGCCCGATCATCTCCACCGCCTGCATCGCCGCCACCGCGACCTGCAGGGCCCGCGGATCCGCGTTTCCCACGTCCTCCGAAGCCGCGATCACGATCCGCCGCGCAATGAAGGTGGGATCCTCCCCTGCCGCGATCATGCTGGCGCACCAGTAGAGCGCCGCGTCCGGGTCATTGCCGCGCATGCTCTTGATGAAGGCCGACGCGGCCTCGTAGTGCTGGTCTCCGACCCGGTCGTAGGCCAGGAGGCGTTGCTGCGCCGCCTCGGCCACCTGCTCCGGACCGATGGCGCCGCCCTCCTCGATCACCGCGGCGGCGCTTTCGAGGATGTTCAACGCCTGGCGTCCGTCGCCGCCGGACAGGTCAAGCAATGAGGCGGTCGCCTCATCGGTCAGCGCAACGCGGCCAGCGAGGCCTCGGTCGTCGGCCAGGGCACGTTCCACGATCTCGCGCAGGTTCTCCTCGGAGAGCGGCTCCAGCCGGTAGACCCGCAGCCGAGAGAGGAGGGGCGAATTGATCTCGTAGTACGGATTCTCGGTGGTCGCGCCGACAAGGGCGATCGTCCCGTCCTCGACGTGCGGCAGCAACGCGTCCTGCTGCGCCTTGTTGAAACGGTGCAGCTCGTCGATGAACACCACGGTGCGACCGCCGGCATCGCGGAGCTGGCGGGCGTCGGCTACCAGGCTTCGGATGTCTGCGACCCCGCTGGTCACCGCCGATATCTGTCGCCAGGTCCCACCGGACCGCTCCGCGAGGAGCCGCGCCAGGGTCGTCTTTCCGCTCCCCGGAGGTCCCCACAGCACCATCGACGGCAGGTAGCCGGGCTTGACGACCCGCGTCAGCGCGCCATCGGCTCCGACCAGGTGTGGCTGTCCGACGAACTCGTCGAGTGTCCGTGGGCGCATCCGGGCGGCCAACGGCGCGTCCGCGGCCGGTTCGGCCGCGAAGAGCTGCTGAGTTGCCCGATCGGGCGCGGGACGGCGCGGCATGGCAGCCGAGAGTCTAGCCGCCATCCGATGGGACCGATCCGCAGGTACCAACGGGCCATGGGCGTGGCGCTCGCACGCATCCACCATCCGCTCATGGACGACCTCGCCCGCATCGTGCTCACGCTCGTAGCCCTGGCCGATGGGACGGTCCTCTACGCCCTGCTGGCTGCACGACGCACGCATCAGCGGCGGCTCAAGGCCCGTCTCGATGCCTCGCGGCATCTGTACGGCGTGGTTCGCATCACACTCGCCGACCGCCGCACCGCCTGACCCCTGCCGACCGGACGGCGGCAGCGGGAGCGCTCGCCGCTATCATGCCGGCCATGGATCAGAACCTCCGGATTCCCGGGCCGACGCCCATCCCCGACGCCGTGCGCGAGGCACAGTCCGCGCCGATGATCGACCACCGCGGCACGGAATTCGCCGCGATGCTGCGCGAGATCGCCTCCGGGATCGCGGGGCTGATCGGGGCGAAGGATGACGTCCTGCTGCTGACCGGCTCGGGCAGCGGTGCGCTCGAGGCAGCGGTGGTGAACACCCTGTCGCCCGGCGATCGGGTCCTGGGAGTGACGATCGGCGGGTTTGGCGACCGGTTCGCGAGCATCGCCTCCGGCTTTGGCGCCCAGGTCGAGCGCCTGGAAGTCCCGTGGGGACAGGCAGCGGAGCCAGGTGAGGTCGCCGAGCGGCTCGCGACCGGCGGCCCGTACCGGGCCGTCCTTGTGACCCACAACGAGACGTCGACGGGCGTGGCCAATCCGCTGCGCAAGCTGGCGGAGGTGGTGCGCGCCGCGCGCGGCGAGCCGCTGCTGCTGGTCGATGGCATCAGCGGTCTGGGTGCGATGCCCTTCGAGATGGACGCGTGGGGCATCGACCTGGTGGTGAGCGCCAGCCAGAAGGCCTTCATGGCGTCGCCGGGCATCGCCATCGCGGCGCTCAGCGAACGCGGCTGGCAGGCGACGTCCACCGCGACCATGCCGCGTGTCTACTGGGATTTCAGCGAGGCGCGCCAGTTCGCGGCGAAGGGCCAGACGCCATGGACCCCGGCGGTAAGTGTCCTCTTTGGCCTGCGCGTGGGCGTCGAGCGCCTGATCGCCGAGGGACGCGACCGGACCTGGGCACGCCATGCTGCGGTTGCGGCTGGCGCACAGGCCGGTATGGAGGCCGCCGGCCTGCGGCTTGTTGGACCCGCGGAGCATCGGTCGCACACGGTCACGGCTGCGTGGCTGCCAGATGGGCTCGAGTGGGGGCCGTTCAACGCCGCGATGCGCGCCAAGGGACTCATCATCGCCGGCGGGCAGGGCCAGTGGGCGGGGCGAATCCTGCGCTTTGGGCACATGGGCGACGTCGACTGGCCCGAGATCGGCGATGCGGTACGAGTCCTGGCCGAAACCCTCAGCGAATTCGGCCATCCCGCGGATGCGACGGCGGCCGAGGCCGCTGGCCGCCTTGCATTCGAGGCAGCGTTCGCGCCGATCTCGTGACGGGTCGCCTGCTTCTCGTTCGTCATGGAGTCACGACCTGGAACCGCGAGGGACGCTTCCAGGGCCACCTCGATCCGCCGCTGGCGCCCGAGGGACTCGAGGAGGCCCGCCTGCTGGCCCATCGAATGCAGGGCGCGCCCGGCCTGCGGCCGGCCCGTATCGCCTCCTCACCCCTCGCCCGCGCCCGGCAGACGGCCGAGACGATCCGTGCCGCCGTCGCGGAGAGCGGCCCGCTTCCTGAACTGGTCCTCGACCGCGACCTCGTCGAGCTTGGCCAGGGCGAGTGGGAGGGCAGGACACATGCGGAGCTGGCTGTCGAGGACGCCGAGCGCTATGCGGCGTGGCGCACCCGCTCCGGGAATCGCCCACCGCCAGGCGGGGAATCGGTGGAGGAGGCGTGGCTGCGCGTCGCGGCCGCGGTGGAGCGCGCGCTCAATGGCGGTGGCTGGCCGCTCTGCATCGTGACGCATGGCGGGACGCTGCGTCTTCTCGCGGAGCAGTTGCTGAATCTCGAACGGCCGCGGGCGTGGGCGCTGGAGGTGGACAACGCATCGCTCTCGATCCTCGATCCGGAATCCCCAGGCTGGCGTCTCGTGCAGTGGAACGATGTCGGCCACCTGCTGGGGCGGCTGCCGTTGCACGTTGGCGAGGTGGACGGCGAGGTCCTGGCCCTCTAACCGGGCGACTGCGGATCAGCTCGTCGCGCGACGCAGGAAGAAGGCGCGCAGCCGACGGCGCACCGCAAGGCCGAGGAGCGGTCGTCGAAGGCGTTGCCACGCGGCCTCCATGTGCGAGACCGTCTCGGCAGTCATGCCGCGACCGGAATAGCTGCCCCACACCTTTCCGTCCGCAATCTCGCGGATTTCGGGTCGGCGGGCCGGGATCTGATCCTCGAGCCAACCGGCGTATTCGTAGTCGGTCTCGGATGCACGCTGGCTGACGCCGGCTCGATCCGCGGCCATGAGGAGGAGGCGCCATTGCCGATCCCCTGGCGCCAGGAACCGCAGACGCCGGCGAGCGATGCGCAGGCGCCACCAGATGACACCCGAGACGCCTAGCAGGATGACTGCGACGATGATCAGGTTCCCGGCCCGGACCTCGCCGCCGTCGCCGCCGCTCGTGCCGACGATGGGCGGCACGGATGCGATGACCTTCGGTTGGTCTGGAGTCAGGTCTTCCTTTAGCCTCGAACCTGTCGCGGGCGCCGCGCTGGGGCCGACGATTTGCTTTGCCGGACCGCCGCTGCTACGGAAGACCGCGGCGATCGTCTTGGTGGCTTCGAAGATCTGCCAGCCGTAGCCCGGGAAGTACACCTCGGCCCAGGTGTGAGCGTTCTTCTCGCGGTAGAGGTACTTCTCGGTCCCAACCGACGTCCCGGGTGCGAAGCCGACCGCCATACGCGCCGGCAACCCCAATGAGCGGGCCATCACCACCATTGCCGATGCGAAGTACTGGCAGTAGCCGCGCTGACCGTCCGGATCGAACAGGAAGAAGTCGACGATGTCCTGGTTTGCGTCACGCGGCAACGACGCTTTGGTCGTGTACGTGAAGCTGGGGTCCGTGCGCAGGAAGTCGGCGAGGGCCTTGGCCTGGTGATAGGGGTCCGTGGCGCGGGCCTGGCTCACAATCAGGCGAGCAAGATCCTTCGTGCGCTGGGTGACGCCAGGAGTGCCCAGGTAGTGCGCGGTGACCTCGCGAGGGTAGTTCTTCCCGGCGACCACGAGCTGCGCCTCGGTGGCGTTGGCGATGAGTGCGTTCAACGTATACCCCGCGCCGGTCGGAATTGGGGCGGTCGACTCGAGGCCACCCATCAGCTCCGCGCCGCCAGGAAGCTGAACGACGGTCGGCGTGTTGAGCTTCGACGGGAAGCCGGGGGTGAACAGGTTCCGCCCGACCGTCTTGCTGAAGACCACCTGGATCTTCTCGAGCGTCGCGCCGTCATCGTCGTTGAGGGGCCGATCCGGCGAGGATTTGGGGAAGACGAACTCGTTGGCAGGAACGGTCCGCGGCTGCGATCCGGAACGCTTCCAGCCGTGTCCGGTGTAGACGTCGTACGTGATCGTCTCAAGGTAGTAGTTGCGCTTTTCGGCGACGGTCATCACCTCGCTGTCATCGCTTACCCACGAGCCCTTCACGGCAAAGCTCGGAGCGAACGTGGCGCCGCTCAAACGGCAATCGGGGCAGCTGAGAGAACCGAAGATCCCGTCCAGCTGATTGCGCGTGGAGGTCCAGACCGTGTCGAGGTTCCGCCACGCATCGGTCAACGGGGCACCTACCGCAACGGACGTGAGCATCCAGGAGAGGACGATGGTGGTCACGATGAAGATCGCACCGGTGCGCATGATCGAGGCGGAGACGTCAGCTGTCTCGGTGACCCGGCGACGTCGCCAGCCGTCCTCGCGGTTGAGGAGCGCGACCCGCAGCCAGAGGAAGAGCGCGGCGAGCACGAAGATGACGAGGTAGAAGAACAGGTCGGTGAAGGTCGCGCTCATGTTCGCGACGAGCGCGGCGCCGACCAGGACGATCGCGTCGAGGGCGCGGTGATGACGGTAGAGGGTGTAAGCCGCGACAAAGGCGGTGACCCACATGATGGCCGCCAGGCCGATGGCGTATGGGCTGAACTCGGGCGGATATCCGAGTTGCACCACGTAGCGCGTCCAGTCGATCGCCTCAAGCCGCAGGCTGAGCAGCCGATCCAGCTGGGACTGGTCAGGGAAGTACTCGCCGCCCACGCTCCAGAGCGTGACGGCGCCGCCCGCGATCGCGGAGATTGGCAGAGTGATCGCCACGGAGAGTCGTGACATGCCGAGCAGTGCGCCGAGGAGCGAGGCGTAGAACGCGACCGGGACCAGGAAC
This sequence comes from Chloroflexota bacterium, assembly GCA_030774375.1. The sequence continues at coordinate 5,643 of JALYLE010000010.1, forward strand.
TCAGCCTGGTCGAGCCAGCCGGCGCGCTGCACCGACCAGCCAACGGTCAGCAGCATGACGAAGAGCAGGAAGTACGCGATCCAACCCTCTCGAGGGCGCAGGTAACGGCGCAGCTCGTCGGGGATTCGCCGCGTCTCCTCGGGAATCGGTCGCACGGCCTCCGCGCCGGATCGCGGCTGGATCACGGGCGTCGCCTCGTCAGACACGGGCTCGGGGCCTCCCGCTCAGCACCTCGGCCATCACATCGCCCGGAGCGAGGATGTGGGTGCGGATGTCGTACTCCGCAAGCGCGTGGCGGCAGGCGGCGAACTCCGCCCTGGCCTGCGCAACGCTCGCATCCGCCTCGGGGTCGGGCACGGGCGATCCATCGGTGGGTGCCGGGGGCCGCGCGCCATCCACGAGGACGACCACGGCTCCCACGCCCCGACGGCGAAGGCCGGAGAGCGCGCGCACCCAGGTGCGGTCCGTCGAGCCGGTGACGATGCACAGGGTCATTCCGCGGCGAAGTTGCGGCACGGTGGCGACGATCACCTCGGCCAGTGGTTGCGTCCCGTCCGGCTGCACGTTGGCGAGCAAGTGCAGGATCTTCTGCTCGACGCGTGGACCTCGGTCGGGGGTGAGCACCTGGATGCGCCGCGCCGAGGCAGTGATTCCAACCGCGCGGTTGTCGGCCAGGGTCCGCATCGCGATCGAGGCCGCTGCGCTCACCGCGAGCTCGACCGTCGCATGCTCCCCCTCCCCGCTGTGCGCGGCGCGCTCGAGGTCGAGCAGGAGCCAGAGGTCGGCGGTCTGCTCCAGGTCGAACTCCTTGACCTGGAGCTCACCGTGACGCGCCGACGAGAGCCAGTGCACGCGGTTGAGGGCATCCCCGTGCACATAGGGCCGGATGGTGGCCGCCAGTGGGGTCGCCGCTTCGTAGCGCCGTTTCGACGGGTGGGTCCCGTCGACCGGGGATGGCGGCAGGCGCCAATGTGGCAGCTCGTGGACCTTGGGGAAGACGACCACGCCGGTTGGCTTGCCGACGGCCATCTCCGAGCTGAAGAGTCCAAATGGATCACCGGTTCGGACCCGCAGGGCCCCGAGCCGATAGCTTCCCCGACGGGTCAGGTTCACCTTGGCCAGCCACTGGCGACTACCGTTGGCCCGCACGCCGATGGCGCGCCCGGGCAGGCTGGACGGCAGCGTCGAGTCGTTCCAGACCTCGAGCCAGGGCTTCACCCAGCCGGTCGTGTTGTCGATCCGGTAGACGCCTTCGAGCACCTCACCGACGTGGGCGCGCGGGTTCAGCACGTGGTAGCCGGCCTTCACCCCACGTAGGCCGTTGCGCGCGTAGAACCAGGCGCCGGCCAGGAGCGCCGCGGTCAGATACATGAGGAAGAAGAGGAAGCTGATCCCGGTGCTGAAGGCGGCGACGACCAGGATCGTACCGATGAACACGAAGCGCAGCTGCTTGACGAGGGTGCCCATCGGTCAGGTCTGGGTTCCTCGCTAGCTCGTCGGCGCGCCGGTGGCGACGGCGATCGGCACCTGTTCGATGATCTCGTGCACGATGCGGTCCGGGTCGACCTCGCGGAGTGACGCCTGGCTCTTGACGATCAGGCGATGCGCCAGGACGGCGACCGCCAGACCCTTCACGTCGTCGGGGATCACGTAATCCCGCCCGTCCATGGCGGCGAACGCCTGCGCCGAGCGATAGAGGTTGATCGACCCGCGCGGGGAGGCGCCGAGGTACACGTCGGGGTGCTCGCGGGTTGCGGTCACCAGGCGCACGATGTACTCGGCGACGGCCTGGTCGACGTAGATCTCCTTGATCGCGGACTGCATCTGCCGCAGCTCTTCGACGCCCAGGACCTGTCCGATCGCCTCGATCGGATGCGTGCGCTTCTGCTCGTCGAGGATGACGATCTCCTCCATCGCCTTGGGATAGCCCATCCTCAGACGGAGCATGAACCGATCGAGCTGCGCCTCGGGCAGGGCGAAGGTCCCCTCGTACTCGATTGGGTTCTGGGTGGCGATCACCAGGAACGGTGACGGCATCGGGTAGGTGGTCCCGTCGATCGTTGCCTGGCGCTCCTCCATGCATTCGAGGAGTGCGCTCTGGGTCTTTGGGGTGGCCCGGTTTATCTCGTCGGCGAGGACGACCTGGGCCATGATCGGTCCCGGACGGAACTCGAATTCCTGGGTCTTCTGGTTGAAGATCGAGAGCCCCGTGACATCCGATGGGAGCAGGTCCGGGGTGAACTGGATGCGCCGGAAGGTGCACCCGACGCTGCGGCTGATCGCCTTGGCGAGCATCGTCTTGCCAACGCCCGGCACGTCTTCGATCAGGATGTGACCCTCGCAGAGGAGCGCCACGAGGGCCATCCGGACCTCGAGGTGCTTGCCGACGATCACGCGCTCGACATTCGCGACGACGCGCTCGGCCGGCTCCTGGACGTTCTTCACCGTTCCCTCTTTCTCGTCATGGACAGTGGAGAGGCGCGGAGCGCCTTCTCTGAACAATACCCCAGCACGTTACGGACTGGTTCAGGGTGGTCAGCCCTCGGCGGCGAGTAGCTTCAGCCACTCCGCCATGACCCGGCCGCCAATCGGGGCCGCTCGCCCCGAGCCGGCTCCCCCGCCCTCGACGATGACCGCCACCGCGATGGCCGGCGTCGCCCCGTCCTGCGCCGGCGCAAAGCCGATGAACCATGAGTGCGGCGCCTGGCCCTCTCCGCGCTGCGCTGTTCCCGTCTTGCCCGCGGTCTCCACACCGCTCACGCCGTAAAGGCGAACCGATCCGGCTCCGGCGTAGATCCGCCCCAGCGGACCCTGGACCGCATCGACCATCGCGGAGCGCACCTCGCCGGCCGTCTGGGGACTCACGACCCGCCGCTCCCTAGGGGAGGAGAAGCGCTCGATGATCGTCGACGAGGCCCCCTTTCGCGGGTCGGCCTGGTGGGCGCGGACGTCGCGGACGACGAACGGCTCGGGCATCACCCCGCCGTTGGCGATGGTCGAAGCCACGAGCGCCATCTGGAACGGGGTCACGTTGACCCGCGCCTGCCCGAAGGCCGCGGAGGCCAGCTCGACGCGATCGGTGAAAGGCGAGCAGTCGCCACTCGTGGCCGGGGCGGTCAGGTATGAGGCCTTGGCGCTCAGCGCTCGATCTGCCGGACCGATCGTGATCGGCGCACAGAAGCCGAATCGGCGTGCGGTGTCGAGCACTGTTTCCGCGCCCACCGCCAGGCCGACGTGCGCGAAGTAGATGTTGCTCGAGACCTGGATCGCCTGCGAGAGGTTCCAGAGCGCGGGTCTGAGCGC
>JALYLE010000011.1 GCA_030774375.1 Chloroflexota bacterium
CGAGAGATCAACGCCGTCCGGGAGATGATCTACTCCGAGTGACGGCGGCTCGAATGAGAGGTTTTCGTGGATAACGTGGCCGATCCGGTGGATATCCGGATCGGGTTGTGGACAATCGGGAGCATCCAGGCTGCCCCGAAGGCGATCCCCGTCGACAGCTTCTCCCCCGCTTATGGTGCCCAGCCCACATCCCGTCCCCGGACTGTCCGCCAGCAGCGAGGTGCGCAGCGCGCACGAATCGGTCTGTCGTCCACACCGTCCACATCCCTACTAGAGGCGGCTGCGGGTTATGGTTCTCTAAACCTTGGTACGTATCGTAGAGAGCCCGCTCCGCGGGCTGGTCGGGAGTGAAGAGGGTGAGAGCTTCGTGAACGCGTCGGTCATGCAGGAGAACCTGGCACGCGGTCTCCAGACGGTGAGCCGAGCAGTCAGCAGCCGTGCCAGCTTGCCTGTTCTGGCCAACGTGCTGCTCCGGACGGAAAATGCCGGGCTCAAGCTGACCGCAACCAACCTCGAGATCGGGATCAGCTCCTGGGTGCCTGGCAAGGTCGAGACTGAGGGCGAGATTACGGTCCCGGCCAAGCTGATCACTGATCTGGTGAGCTCTCTGCCCAATCAGCGAATCGAACTCGTCCTTTCGGTCAAGGACAGGACCCTGAAGCTCTTGTGCGGGGGGAGTCGAGCGTCGATCAAGGGCATCGAGGCGGATGAGTTCCCGGTGGTCGCGGTCACGGGCGAGAACCCAACGACCGCAGTCGAGGCGGGCGCATTGCGCGACGCGCTAGGGGAGGTCGTTTTTGCGGCCGCTTCTGACGAGAGCCGCCCGATCCTGACCGGAGTCCTCACGCGCTTCGCTGGCGAGACCATGACGCTCGCTGCCGCGGACAACTATCGGATCGCGGTGCGCACCCTGAAGCTGGCTCGTCCTGTCGGCGCGGAGCTGGCGATCGTGGTTCCCGCCCGCTCGTATTCGGAGTTGATGCGCGTCTTGCCCGACAGCGATGCGCCGATCGAGGTGACGGTCACGCCGAACCGCAGCCAGGTGATGTTCCACACGGAGGGCACCGATCTGGTGAGCCGGCTGATCGAGGGTCAGTTCCCGAACTTCGAGCCGGTGGTCCCCGCGCGCGACGCCTGGACCGCACGCGCGGTCGTGGATCGGGAGGCATTCCTGGCCGGCGCTCGCCGTGCGAGCATCTTTGCCCGCGACAGCGCGAACATCGTGAAGGTCGAGGTGGGCGGCGACGGGAGCGAGGCGCCGGGACTGGCCATCACTGCGCATGCCGCCGACGTGGGCGACAACGCGGACACGCTGGAGGCGGCGGTCGAGGGCCAGCCGACCACCATCGCGTTCAACGCACGCTACCTGCTCGACGTGCTCGCCAACCTGGGCGCCGACGAGGCCGCCCTCGAGCTGTCCGGCCCGCTCGCCCCGGGCGTGATTCGCGGGATCGGCAAGGACGACTACGTGCACGTCATCATGCCGGTCCGCACTGCGAGCTAGATCGATGCCGCCGCGGCTGGCGGCCGGGCCGGACGGGGCTGGGTAGCCGCATGCGCCTCGTGCGCATGGTCCTCGAGCAGTTCCGCAGCTATCCCTCAGCGGAGCTGCATCCGGATCCCGGCCTGACGATCATCGCGGGCCCGAACGGCGCCGGCAAAACGAACCTGCTCGAAGCGATCTTCGTGGCGATCACCGGCGGGCGCGGTCAGCGGGCGCCTGAGCAGGAGCTTGTGCGTCACGGCGCGCCATTCGCGCGAGTGCGTCTCGACCTGACCGACGACGCGGGTGCCGAGGCGAGGATCGAACTCCTGCTGCCCGCCGCCGAGGCGCCGCGGGAGATCCGCAAGCGAGTGACGCTCAACGGGCTGCCCCGGCGGGTCGGGTCGCTCGGTGAGACGGCCCGCGCCGTCCTCTTCCGCCCGGAGGAGATGCTGCTCCTGGTAGGGTCGCCGTCTGAGCGGCGGCGATTCCTGGATGCCATATTGGCCCAGCGCGATCGGCGCGCCGCGCGCGACCTTGCCGAGCTGGCGCGCGTCCTGAGCCAGCGCAACGCGCTGCTGCGCGCCATCCGCGGCGAGGAGGCGAGCCCTGAGGGACTGGCGTTCTGGGACGAGCAGCTGGCGGAGATCGGTGGCCGGCTGACCGCGGCTCGGCTGGCGCTGGTCGCCGACCTCGACCGGCGGATCGGTCCCCTGCATGACGCGGTGGCGCCGGAGTCGGAACGCGGCGACCGAGTCCGCCTGAGGTACCTCGACTCGCTCAAGGACGCCTGGCCGGGGCGGGAGGCGGCGACCGAGGTTGCGGAGGCCGCGGAACGCGCGTCGCTCGCCGAGGAGCTGACGATCGCCTACCGAACGCGAATCAGTGCCGTTCGCCAGAAGGAGCTCTGGAACGGGGTTTCGCTGGTCGGCCCGCAGCGTGACGACCTGCTGGCGGAGCTCGATGGCCGCGAGGTTGCGGCGCATGCCAGCCGAGGTCAGCAGCGCACGATCATTCTGGCCATGAAACTGGCCGAAACCGACATCCTGGCCGAGGATGGCCCGACGCCGATCGTCCTCCTCGATGACATCTTC
>JALYLE010000012.1 GCA_030774375.1 Chloroflexota bacterium
GGGGCGCCCGACGGCCAGCGCGTGGCGCCCGGCGCGCCGTCCGCTCCTCGACCCAGATCGGCTGGAAGCTGCCCCACCACTGCTCCGGGGCGAGGGCGATCGCCTCCTCGAGCCGGTGGGTAAGAGCCTGGGTCAGCTTGGCGATGTCCGCGCGGCGATCTTCGGTGCGCGCCACGTCGACGGACCAAAGCCGAGCCTCGAACGTGTCGCGGCCGGTCCGCAGGCAGGCGGCAGCCACCAGCGGCGCGTCGCCCATCACTGCCAGCTGCGCGGGGCCCGCGGGCATGGTGGTCCGCTCGCCGAAAAACCGGACCGGGACACCGTTCCCCGTGAGGTCGCGATCAGCAATGAGCCCCACGATCTCGTGGCGCTTGAGTGCCTCGATCATCGGTCGCCGCGCTTTGTCGAGCGGCACGATGGTCACGCCTCGCCCGCCGCCGCGGCGCGCTCGCAGGAACTCGAAGAGCTCGGGTGGCCGGATCCTTTCGATGGGGGCGATGGCCTTCAGCCCGCGCCGCGCGAGGAAGGCGCCGTATGGCTCGAAGTTGCCCAGGTGGGCGGTGGCCGCCACCGCGCCTCCGCGCAGTACCGGAGCCCAGCGCTCCCACTCGAGGGCGGACACGTTGTCATCGATCCGATGCAGCGGGTAATGGGGCCCGCGCAGGAGCTCGAGGTAATAGCGGGCGTGCTCGATGAACGCCTGGCGCACGAGCCTGCGAAAGGCGGGTCCAGCCGTCGGGCGGCCGGTCGCGGCACAGACCCGGCGCAGGTTCTCGGCGACGACGGTGCGCCGGGACGGAGCGGTGCGGTACCAAGTTTGGCCGGCGAGGTCGGCGAGGGCATAGGCAGCCCAGGCCGGGAGATGCCCGGCGAGCAGATCGGCGATGCGGAGGCCCGCAGGAAGGACCAGACGGCCGAGCATCAGCCTGCCAGGCGCGACCAGTCTTCGCCGCGCCGAGCCGCCTCGAGCGCGGACCGCGCCCAGTCGCGGTCCGCATCGGTCTCAGGCCAGACGGGACGAAACATGTACCACTGCCCGGGACTCTCGCGGATCACGCTGCCCAGCTCCTCGGCGAGCAGCTGCGTCGCGCGATGGATCTCGGCCGGCTCTTCAGACGCGCTGTGGATGAGCGGCAGTCCTCGCGCCCGGAATCGATCCCCGGCTGTTCGGCGGCAGTAGACCGGCAGCATCGGCGCACCCGAGCGGGCGGAGAGAGTGGCCGGCCCGGCCGGGAAGGTCGTGGGCTCGCCGAGGAACTCGACCGGCACGTCACCCCTCCGGAAGCCGCCGTCACAGAAGAGGACGATGTTCTGCCGATCCCGCAGGGCGCGGATGATGCCGCGCAGGTTGCGCCATCCAACGAGAGTAAGCCCGTGGCGCGCGCGAACGGCCTTGAGGTGGTCGTACAGGCGACCGTAGGACGTGTCGTCGGCGACGACGTTCAGCGACTCGGCATGGCGCAGCAGGCCGGGGGCGATGAGATCCATGCCGCCCACATGCACGGTGCATATGAGCACGCCCGTGCCGCCGGCGCGTGCCTCGTCGAGGATCTCGATGTTGTCGATCGCCACCAGCCGCCCCATCTCCTCGGCGCTCAGGGAGCCCATGTACATCACGTCCACGAGATATTTGGCGTAGGCGCTGAACGCCCGTCGCGCGGTCCGCCGCGCACGTCGGTCGTCGGGGGCGACTCCGAGTGGGCGTGCGAGGTTGTGCTCCACCACGCCGCGCTTGGCACCCGCCAGGTCGTAGGCGGCGTTGCCGGCCGCCGAGGCGAGCGACAGGACGAGGCCTCGTGGCAGCAGACCGATCAGGCGCTCGCCGGCGCGGTACGCCCAGTAGGTAAGGACCTCACGAGGGCGTTCGCGGACCTCGGCCGTGGCGGCTGCGCGTTTCCTGCCGGCTGCGGTGGGGGTCGCCAATGGCGCGTCGCGGCTCAGCCGGTGCCCGCCGGCGCCTTTGCCCTGGGCCGCGCGCCGGCCAGCTTACGGAGGGTCCTCTTGCCCAGCTGCTCGGTGCCGACCAGCGTTTCGCTGTCGTCTCCGCGGATGAAGGCTTCCACGCGCTCGTGCGCGACATCGTCGTGGATCTGGATCGGGGGGCTCTTCATGAAGTAGCTGGAGGGTGCAACCAGGGTGCCAGCGAGGCCCCGATCGAGGGCGAGCTTGGCGCAGCGGATCGCATCGGTTATGACCCCCGCGCTGTTCGGGCTGTCCCAGACCTCGAGCTTGAGCTCGAGGTTGAGCGGCACGTCGCCAAAAGTGGTGCCCTCCATCCGGATGTGACACCACTTGCGGTCCTTGAGCCAGGGGACGTAGTCGGACGGGCCGACGTGAATGTCACCCTCGTCGAGCTCGTAGTCGAGCATGGACGTTACGGCGTTCGTCTTGCTGATCTTCTTGGACTCGAGGCGCTCGCGTTCGAGCATATTCAGGAAGTCGGTGTTGCCCCCGAAGTTCAGCTGATATGTGCGGTCGATCCGTACGCCGCGATCCATGAAGAGCCGGGTCAGCACCCTGTGGGTGATCGTTGCGCCAACCTGGCTCTTGATGTCGTCGCCGATGACCGGCAGGCCGCGCTCCGCGAAGCGTCGCTGCCAGTACGGCTCACGCCCGATGAAGACCGGAATGGCATTCACGAAGGCGACACCCGCCTGGAGCCCCTGCTCGACGTACCACTTCGTCGCTTCCTCGCTGCCGACCGGCAGGTACGAGACGACGACGTCCACGTTCCGCTCCTTGAGGATGCCGACCACGTCGGCGGTGGGACCGGGCGCCTTGGTGATCACCTCGGAGAGGTACTTGCCAAGGCCGTCGTGGGTCATCCCTCGCTCGACACTCACGCCGGTGTGCGGCACCTGCGCAAAGGTGAAGGTGTTGTTCTGCCCCGAGAAGATCGCCTCCGAGAGGTCCTTGCCGACCTTCTCACGATCCACATCGAAGGCGGCCACGAACTCGATGTCGCGAACGTGATACCCGCCCAGGTTGACGTGCATCAGCCCGGGGATGAAGTCACTCTCCTTGGCGTCCGCGTAGTAGTAGCGCCCCTGCACCAGCGATGAGGCGCAATTCCCGACGCCGACGATCGCCACGCGGACCTTGCCGTCCGAGGGTCGTTTTCCGTTCGCCGAGCCCTTCCCGTTGGTATTCGCCATCGCCTGCAGGCTCCTTCCAGGTCATTCTTCTGCGATCGCCCGTCCGGGCGCTGATGTGCCAGGTGTGGGTCGGTCGGTCAGGGCTGCTCGCCGGGGCTTGTCGCCTCAGTCAGCCGCCAGACATGCCAGATGCGCTGGGCGGTGGTCGCGACTGTGAGGGCTGCGATCGCCCACAGGACGCCACTGAGGGCCGGGCTCAGCCCGAGGCCGGCGAGCCCCAGGCCGGCGACGATCAGGACAACGCGTTCCGTTCGCGGCGCCAGACCGATGGCGGCAGTGAGGCCGATCCCCTCGGCGCGAGCCCGCGAGTAGCTGACCATGAAGGACCCCGCGAGCGCCAGGATGGCTGCCAGGACCGGCCAGGTCGGATTTGGGCTGTTGGCCAGGTAGTACGCGGCGATACCCAGGTAGACACCTGCCTCACCGGCGCGGTCGAGGGTCGAGTCGAGGAAGCTGCCAAACGCGGTGCCGCCGCCCCTGGCACGGGCGAGAGCGCCGTCGACGGCGTCGAGGGCCGAGCCGCCCACCAGGATCGCGGCGCCGATCAGCAGGTATCCCAGGGCGATCACGGCGGCGGCGGCCAGGACGATCAGGAAGCCGAGGATCGTGATCACATTGGGGCTGAGGTGCAGCCTCAGAGCCAGCCGCACGATCGGTCCAAGTACGGCGCGGCCGAGCTCCTTGAGCCAGGCCGGGACGAGCGAGTCCCCGCGCGCCAGGTCATGGGTGCCCTGGTGGCTAGCCGACATCGGCCACCTCCCCGCTGCCTGGTGCCGGCAGGCCAACGCCCGCGGTACCGCCGATCAGCCGCGCCTCAGCCTCGTGGAGCTCCTCAAAGGCTGCCAGTCGAAGGCGGCAGATCACCGTCCTGCCCTGGCGCTGCGGGTCGACCAGCCCGGCGACGCGCAGGATGCGAAGGTGCCAGCTGATCAGCGGCTGCGAGAGCGCGACGCGCGCGGAGAGCTCGTTCACCGCCATCGGTCCAGCCTCGGCCAGAAGCCCAATAATTCGCAGCCGTGTCGGATCGCCCAAGGCGCGGTACAGGTCGCGCAGGCGGCGCAGGTCGCGATCAGCTGAGGGTGTCAATGGAACCGGCATCTCATAGTGGGTCTTTATCAAATACCGACTTATATGAGGATTCGCTTATGGTACGCAGCCCGCGAGTCCTCCGTCAAGGTGGACATTCGGCAGGGTCCCTGGCGCCCCAAACGCCCATGCTAGAGTGCCGATCGTGGCCGGCTCCACCCCCGACGCGCTCTGGTCATCGAGCGCCGTCCGCCTCCTTCAACCGGCCGCTGTGGCCTGCCGTGGACTGCGCAAGCGAGTCGGCCGCTCCCGGGTGCTCGATGGTGTGGACCTTGCCGTCAATGCCGGCGCCCGGCTCCTGCTGATCGCCAATCCGGAGGGCGCCGCGTCGCTCCTTCTGCGCATCCTGGCCGGTCTCGCGCGCCCGGACCGCGGCGAGATCGAGCTCGCTGGAATTCGGGGCACCGCAGGGCTCGCCGAGCGGGCTCGGCGGGTGACGTATGTTGGGCCAGGCGCCGGCCCCTACCCATGGATGTCGCCGCGTGAAGCACTGGACCTGTCCGGCCGGCTGGCCAAGCTAGGAAGAGTCGACGGGAGGGCGCGAATCGAACGGGCGATCGGTCGCTGGGGTCTGGCGGCGAGCCTCGACCGACCGCTGCGCTCGGCGGGACCGGGGATCGCGCAGCGCACGGCGATGGCAGCGGCGCTCCTCATCGAGCCGGAGGTGCTCCTTCTCGAGGAGCCGCTGCGCGCCGTGGACCCGGAGGAGCGCGTGCGGCTGCTGCGGATCCCCGGTCGGCGCCGCACCGTGATCCTGGTCAGCCGCTATCCGGCGAGCGAGACGGGCGCCGTTAACGAGATCGCCCTGCTGCGTAACGGGCGAGTCGCACTCCATGCCCCGCTCACGGCACTCGAAGCGCGCGGGCTCCCGCTCTCCCAGCGTGGAATCGAATCACTCGCCGACGTCCCGGTGAGCGCGTGATGTTGCGAGGCGCGACGTCCCGGTGAGCGCCTGATGCGGATCGCGACCGTCACCTGGCTGGCGCTCCGCGAGCTGTGGATCAGCTTCCGCCTGCTCGTACTGCTCGGCGCCGTCCTGGCGGGCGGGATCGCCGGGGCCCTCCTGCCGGAGGTAACCGTCGATCCAGAATTGCTCGCCATTGGGCTCGCGTCGGCGTCGGTGTTGCTCGGCGGCATGTCGGCGCGGACCCTGGCGCGCGAGCGGAGGCGTGGGACCGCCGCATGGCTGGCGGTCAGTGGCGTGCCGCGCGCAACCGTGGTCCTCGCCTGGTTGGGGGCATTCAGCGTTCCAATCATCGTGGGCGGCGCCGGCGCGAGCGTGCTCGGCTGGCTCTCTTCGGCCGTCCAACTGCCGCCACCCATCGATCCGCTCTCCTATGCGGCGATCGCGGCGTCCGCCGTGGCTGGCGTCCTGGTGGTCGTGACGTTTGGCTTCGCGCTCGGGGCCATCCTCCCCGCTCTCCCGGCCACCGTGCTCGCGATCGTCCTTGCTGCGGCCATCTCGGCCTCGGGCCTGCTGACGACGAGCAATCCGCCGCTCCTGCCGACGGCGGGATTCGGGCTCCTCGCGAGCCCCTCGGCGCTCGAGCGGCCACTCGCCGACGGGCTCAGTGCGCTCGGGCTTGCAGCTGCCACGACGGCGGTCCTGATCGTGCTCGCTGCCGCGTTCCTGGAGTCGACCGACCTTTGAGTGGCACGGAGCCCAGCGTCAGTCTCCAGCCGGTGGCTGCCTGGACGGTGCTGCTCACCGCGGCCCTCGGCGTCCTGATCGCGGGCGCGGAGCTGATGGTGGTCGCCATCGCGCTACCCTCGATCGTCGCAGATTTCGGCGGCTGGACGGATCTGGCCCGAGCCAGCTGGATCGTGAATGGCTACCTGCTCGCCTTCGTGATCGCCATGCCGCTCGCTGGCCGTGCCGCCGACCTGTGGGGCGCACGACGCCTGTACGTCATCGCTCTCCTTCTCTTTGCCGCTGGAAGCGCGGCCGCCGCCGCGTCGCGCGTCGGCGGCTCGGAGACAGGGCTGGCGTGGCTGATCGCGGCGCGCGTGATCCAGGGGTTCGGGGGCGGTGCACTCGTGCCTCTCTCGATGACCTTGGCGAGCCACCTGTTCGCTGGCCGGGCGCGCGCCGTGGCGCTGGGGGTCGAGGGCGCGGCGACCTTCGTCGGGATGGCGGTTGGGCCGGCGTACGGTGCCTGGGTCCTGCTCAATGTGCGGCTGCCGCTCCCCGGCCTGGCGATCGGGCAGATCCAACCCTGGCAGTGGATCTTCCTGCTGAACGTACCGATCGCGCTGCTCACCCTGCTGGTGCTGTACGTGGTTGCCGGCGGGATCGAGACCCCGCGCCAACGCGCCGCACTCGACGTGCCTGGGGCGCTGCTGGCGTCGATCGGTCTACTGGGCACGGTCGGCGGCCTGTCGTTGGCCGGGTCGCGCGGCTGGACTGACCCGCTGGTGCTGGGCGGAATTGCCGCCGGGCTGGTGGCCATCGGTCTCTTCTTCACCTACGAGCGGTCCGTTCGCGCGCCGCTCATCGATCCGCGCCTCTTCGCGGTCCGCCGCTTCTCGGCAGCAAACACCATCAGCTTGCTCACCGGGTACACGCTGGCAACCGCGATCATCGGGGGTCCGGTGTTTATCGATCGCGTCCTGGCCAGCGGCAACCAAGCCGCGGCCTCCGCCACGGCATTGACGGCGCTGACGCTTTCGATCGCGGCCGGGGCCGTCCTTGGTGGTCTGATCGGCACCGTGGTCGGCGAGCGTCCCCTGACGGTGCTGGGGATTGCGATCACGGCCGCCGCCCTGGTCCTGGCGCGTGGCTGGGGGACCGGCACCGACCTCGATCGGCTGGTGCGCGATCTCGCGCTCTTCGGCGCCGGATTCGGCCTGACCGTATCGCCGCGGGCGACAGCGGCCGTTGCTGCAGCCGGAGCATCGGCCTACGGCGTCGCGAGCGCCATGCTGCAGATCACCCGGACCGTCGGCATGAGCGTCGGCCTGGCGCTCCTCACGTCGATCGGCCAGAGCCGGATCGATGCGCTGTCCGCGCTCATCAACGACCCCGCGCGACGAGATGCACTGGTGGTCTCCCTGCGCCACCCCGAGTTCGTTGGCGTCGACCCGCGGAGCTCGCTCGCGCTGGCGGATCTGCTCGAGCGCTGGTCACGCGACCAGGCCGCGGACGTGCTCCGCCTGGTTCTTACGATTGCGCTGGGGGTCGCGATCGTGACGCTCATTCCCGCGCTGGCACTGGGCGGTGGCGCGCGGCGTCACGAAGGGGCCTCGCTGCTCAGCCCCAGCCGACCGGGTCAGCCACCACGATGAACTCACCCCAGTTACGGTTGTAGCCCTGACTCGTCTGCAAGGTGAGCCGCTCGTGGTCGGTCGAGGCCGTCCAGAAGGCCCCCTGGCTGCACCCCGGCGCAGCATATTTCAGCGCCAGCGGCTCCAGACCCGCCGGCATCGGTGGCTCGCGGGTGTCGGGACAGGAAACGTTGGCGTGGATCTCGCTGATCCGATATTGCAGCACCCGCTTGTCCGACATCAGGATCCTTACCTCGTCCCCGAGCTTCACGTTCCACAGCGGCAGGAAGATGCCGCGCACCGCATGCCCGAAGATGTACGTATTCGTCCCGCGTCCCGGCCATGAGCTGCCACATAGCAGCCAGGCATCATGCTCGAGCGGGAAGTCACACTCCGCGGAGCCGGCCGGTTTGCGTACCGGCAGGTTGATCCCCACCGACGCGATCTGGATCTGGACGGCGGTCGTCTTCAGGTGCGGGGTCGGGCTCGGCGTCGCCGTCGGCAGCGGCGAACCGCTGACGCTTGGAGAGAACGACGGCGACTCGATCGGAGTCTTGGTCGGTTCTGGAATGGGGGGCAATGAGTTGCCGGCGACGCCTGGCTGGTCGAGATCCAGCTGGCCCGCGATAATCAGCGCCACCCCGACCAGCGCGAGCAGGAGCGGCACCACCATGCCGGCGGAGAGGAGTCGTCGCACGGGCGGGAGTCTAGCAAGCGCCGTCGGACGCGCCCGGGAGGCCGATGATCCCTGGGCCGCCTGATAGCCTGCTGCGCCTGGCCCGGACGGTGCTCGCGGAACGTCCGGCTGGGCTCGTCACCGACTTCGACGGCACCCTGGCGCCGATCGTGACCGAACCGCATGCCGCCAGACCCGCGCCGGGCGCCGTACCCGCCCTGAATCGGCTCGCCGAGCGGTTGGCGGTGGTGGCCGTGGTGAGTGGGCGAGCCGCGCTCGACGTGCGGCGCATGCTCCCAGGCGCGGACAGTATCTGGGTTGTGGGCAACCACGGCCTGGAATGGCTCGGTCCGGCGGCGACCGAGCCGGAGCCCATCCCCGAAGGGCCCGACGTTCGAGCTTTGGTGAATCGGGCGGCCAGGAGCGTGCCGAGCATCGACGGCGTGACGATCGAGGAGAAGGGCCTCTCGGCCACGATCCACTACCGGTCGGCCGCCGACCCCGATGCGGCGCGGTCCGCGATCCTCCGGGCGCTGTCTGAGGCAGGGCCGGACCTGGAGATTCGTGAGGGACGGAGGAGCGTCGAGATCCGGCCGCGGGGCGCTGGTGACAAGGGGACAGCGCTGCGCTCGATCGTCGAGCGCTTCGCTCTGCGGGGCCTGCTGCTCGCGGGCGACGACGTGACGGACCTCGACATGTTCCGGGCGGCGCGCGCTCTGGGCGAGCGAGGGCTTCGGTCGGTGGTGCTTTCGATCTCCGGCGCTGACGAGGTGCCCGCCTCGGTCAGCGAGGCGGCGGACGGCACACTCGCGGACCCGACCGCGTTCGTGGAGCTGCTCCAGTCGCTTGCCCGGCACGAGGGCCCGTAGGCTGGCGCCGTGCAACGGTCGGCTTGAGTACGCGGGGAGGACGCGGGTCGCGGAGCTACCCGCGGCGTGCGGAGCGCCCTGACCTCGAGGCCGTGGCCCGCTCGGCAACGATCTCGGCCAATTCGTCCAGCTGGCGCTGGAGCCACCAGGTGATGTCCTCGCGCTCGACGCCGGCGCGCAGCCTGGCCAAACGGGCGCGTCGCTCGCCGGGGGACATGGCGAGCGCCCACGCGAGGGCGTCGGCGGTGCCCACGATGTCCGCAGGCGCGACGGGCAGGACCCCGTCGGCCATCTGCTCGTACGCTCCCGCCGTTTCGCTGAGGACGAGAACCCCGTCTCGTTCATTGACGACCGCCGCCTCCTTGGCGACGAGGTTCATGCCGTCGACCAGCGGGTTGACGAGGATCACGTCGGCGATTGCCAGGCCGGCGAGCGCCTGCGGGTAGTCGTTCTCGTAGTAGATGTGGATGACGTTCCGCCCCGCACGCCCGAAGCGTGCGTTGATGCGCTCGGCGGCATCCTGGACCTTCCGTCCGTAGTCGCCGTACTCGCGAATGCTGGTGCGCGACGGAACGAGGAAGGCGAGGAATGTGATTCGGTCGCGCAGCTCCGGACGGCGCTCCAAAAGTGCCTCGAAGGCGGCGAAGCCACGCAGAATATTCTTGGAGGGCTCGAGCCGGTCAACGCGTACCAGGATGCGCTGCGCGCTCTTGGACAGGAGCTCTTCTCGCCGGTTGCGGGCCGCCTGTGAGGCTGCTACGCGACGGGTCGCCGCGACGTCGATGCTGATCGGATAGACGCGGACGCGGATCGTCCGTGCGCGGTGGACGACACGCCCATTCTCGAAATCCACGCTCGCGTCCGGAATGAATGTCTGGACGCAGCGGAGGAAGTTGTAGGCGTAGCGCTCCGTCTGGAAGCCGATCACGTCGTTGGCGAGGAGGCCGCTGCAGATCGCCGTCCGCATGGCCGGTGCCATCACCTGCCAGATCGACGAGGATGGCCACGGGATGTGCGTGAAATGGCTCAGGACCGCCTCGGGGCGCGCTCGCCGGATGCTCGTGGCGGCGAGGTACAGGTGGTAGTCATGGAGCATGATCCGCGGCTCGCGATCGCGTCGAGGGACCTCGCGCAGGACGGCGGCGGCGAACGCCTCATTGAGTGGCACGTAGCCGCGGTGCCACGCTCGGGTCGTGGCGGCATCGATCATCGGACGCTCGGGGAGGTTCCACATCTCATGCTGCAGGAACCAGAGGAGCGGGTTGGCGATGACGTTATAGGCGGCCTCATAGACGGACCGATTCACGCTCGCCAGCCGCAGGCGGACGCGGTCGTCCGGCAGTGCGGCATCGAGCTGCTGCCGATCCTGCGCGGCCCGACGATCCGCCTCGCTCATTGCGGCTGCGACCCAGGTGACTGGCACGTGCAGCCCGATCTGCGAGAGGGCGGTCACGACGCCGCCCGACCCGCGCCGGGGTCGC
Organism: Chloroflexota bacterium; assembly: GCA_030774375.1. The sequence continues at coordinate 10,532 of JALYLE010000012.1, forward strand.
AGCGAACCGTCCGCGGCGGTGGTGAAGCTGACCGGGCCACGATTGGCCGCCAGGATCAGCCGACGGTCACCGAGCAGTCGTTGGGCGGCGGCGGCCAGCGGGCTGGAGGGGACGGGGATGGGCTGAGGCGCCAGGGCAGGCGTCGGCCGGTCGCGCGCAACCGCCGCCGGACGCGCCATCGGCTAGAAGATGCTCAATGCCGACGCGTGCAGCACATCGAGCACGAGATTCGGAAAGACGCCGAGCACCAGGACGCCGGCAACGGATAGCCCCAGCGCCAGACCGCCAAAGGCTGACGCCTCGATTGGCGCCGGGTCATCCTCGGGATCGCGCATGTACATGTAGACGATAACGCGCAGGTAGTAGAAGGCCGCGAGCGCCGCGTTCAGGGCGATCGCCACCGCCAGCCAGCCAACCCCCGCATCGACCGTCGCGACCAGCACGTAGAGCTTCGCGAAGAAACCAACGGTCGGCGGGATCCCGGTGAGCGAGAGGAGAAGGATCGCCATCGAGGCCGCGAGCCACGGCGCGCGCGAGCCAAGGCCAGCGAAGCTGCCGAGACCTCCGAAGCGTCGCGTGTCGCGCTGGAGCATGCCCACCACCGCGAAAGCGGCAATGTTCATCACCCCATACCCGAGGACGTAGAACAGGATCGCCTGGATGCTGAACGCGCGGGCGTCCGGAGTCGCCGCCGCCGCGTAGGCCGCCAGGCCCGCCAGGATGTAGCCGGTGTGGGCGATGCTCGAGTAGGCCAGCATCCGCTTCACGTTGACCTGGGTGAGGGCGACGATGTTGCCGCCGGTCATCGTCGCCACGGCGAGGATCGCCATCACCGTCAGCCAGTCAGCGCGAATGGGACCGAGGGCGTCCACGAAGACGCGGATCAGGAGCGCGAAGGCGCCGAGCTTGGGACCCACCGAGAGGAACCCGGTGAGCGGAGTCGGCGCTCCCTGGTAGGCGTCCGGGGTCCAGTAGTGGAAGGGGACCGCGGCCGCCTTGAAGGTCGCCCCAACGGTCAGGAAGCCAATCGCCACGAGGAGCGCGGGCGACGTCTCGCCGCCGCTGACGGCTCGAGCGATCCCCGAGAGATGGGTCGTGCCCGTCAGCCCAAAGGTCCAGCTGGTCCCGAACAGGAGGATCGCACTGGCGAAGGAGCCGAGCAGGAAGTACTTGAGGCCGCCCTCGTTGCTGTAGCGATCCGTCTTGTGGAAGCCGGCGAGGATGTACGCCGGCAGCACCATCAGCTCGAGGCCCAGGAAGAGCGTGATCAGGTCGCTGGAGCTGGCCAGGATGCACATCCCCAGCAGGCTGAAGATCAGGATGGCGTTGAACTCGCCGAGCGGGAGGCGCCGCGAGGCCAGGTATGACGGGGCGAAGAGAGCTGACAGCACCCCGATGACGATCGTGGCGCCCTTCAGGAAGACCGACAGATCATCGACCCGGTAGAAGCCTGAGAAGATTGTTTGGTTGGTGCCCCACACGATTGGGCAGGCGATCCCGGCGAGCAGCAGGCCAACGACGGTGATCGGGGTGAGGAGCCACTTGCGGGCGCGTGGCAGGAACAGATCCGCGGTGATCACCAGCAGGACCAACGCCGCCAGGATCAGCTCCGGCAGCAGTGAGAGGACGTCCTTGACGTCGTTCATGGCTCGGGCCTCACCAGGGCAGCTGGAACGAGGTGAGCCCCGCGGAGCCGTTCACCGCCTCGACGATCCGCTGCATCGGCGCTTCGAGCGCGTGCAGGACGGGACCCGGGAAGACGCCGAGCGCCACGACCAGGACCACCAGCGGCGCCAGCGCCAGCCACTCGTTCCGCGACATGTCCTTCAGCGACGGCCAGAAGCGGCGGATCCAATCCGATGGCACGGTGAAGAAGACGCGCTGGAACATCCACAGCATGTAGACCGCGCTGAAGATGACGACCAGCATCGTGGCCGCCGCCACCCAGGCATTGAACCGGAAGGCGCCGAGCACAACCAGGAATTCACCGATGAAGCCGGAGAGCCCGGGCAGGCCGATGCTGGCAAATGTGAAGAGTCCGAAGATCGCCGCGTAGCGCGGCAGCCTGGCGTTGAGCCCACCCATGTGCGCGATCAGGCGATCGTGCGTCCTTTCATAGATGACGCCGACCAACAGGAAGAGTGCGCCCGTTGTGATCCCGTGGCTGATCATCTGGAAGACGGCACCCTCGAGGCCCTGCACGTTGAAGACGAAGGCGCCCAGCATCACGTACCCCATGTGGCTCACGCTCGAGTACGCGATCAGCTTCTTCAGGTCGGGCTGGACCATGCTGACCAGGGCGCCATACAGGATCGCCACGATCGCCAGGCCGATGACGATGGGGGCGAAGCTCTTCGACGCATCGGGCAGCAGGGGAAGGCTGTAGCGCAGGAAGCCGTAGCCGCCGAGCTTGAGGAGCACCCCGGCCAGGATGATCGAACCCGCCGTCGGGGCCTCGACGTGCGCGTCAGGGAGCCAGGTGTGGAGCGGCCACATCGGTACCTTGATGGCGAAGGCCAGGAAGAAGGCAACGAAGGCCAGGGCCTGGAGGTTATCCGTGTAGCCGAAGCCGCGCAGCACGAGGTAGTCGAAGGTGAACTGCCCCGTGGCGTTGCCGTGCGCGATCGCCACCGCCAGGATCGCGACGAGCATCAGCAGCGACCCGACCAGGGTGTAGATGACGAACTTCACGGTCGCATAGATCCGCCGCGGACCGCCCCAGATCCCGATGATCAGGTACATCGGGATGAGGCTGATCTCCCAGAAGACGTAGAACAGGAAGAGGTCCAGGCTGACGAAGACGCCGAGCATGCCGACCATCAGCAGCAGCATCGTGGCGTAGTACTCCTTGACCCTCGTCTGGATTGGGTCCCAGGAGTAGAAGATCGAGACGACCGAGAGGACGGTGGTGAGGATCACGAGCACCACCGACAGGCCATCGACGCCCAGTCGATATCCCATCCCAAAGGCCGGGATCCAATCGAGACTCTCCCTGAACTGGAACTCGGGGCCATCGGGCCGGTAGCCGGTCAGCGCCAGGCTGAAGCCCAGGCTGGCGAGGGCGGCGAGGAGCGCGACCCAGCGGATGGCTCGATGGTTGTGGCCTGGGATCGCCAGCAGCGCGAGCACACCGACCAGCGGCGTGAAGACGACGAGGGTCAGGATCGGCACGCCTTTTCCCTCGGTCCATGTTGGTTCAGCTGGCCGTCGCTCACCCTTCGGAACGAATGACCGCCGCGCATGGGGGTCATCGGATCACCACGGCGTAGACGACGAGCACCAGGATCAATCCGGCGGCCATCCCCAGCCCGTAGTTCTCGACCCGGCCCGTCTGCGCAGTGCGCAGCCTGGCGCCGATCCGCTGGGCGAGCCAGGCGGCTCCATTCACCGCGCCGTCGATGATGTGCACGTCGAACCACCACAGCGCCTGCGCCAACAGCACGCCGCCCCGCGCGAAGACCAGCTGGTAGATGTCGTCCACGTAGTACTTGTTCACGCTGGCGGCGTACATCCCCGGACCCAAGCCCAGCGGGATGGCGGCCACGAAGCGGCGCGGCGCGTCGGGTTCCCGCACGTACCAGCGGTAGGCGAGCCAGAGGCCGGCGATGCCCACCGCGGCGCCGACCACGAGCAGCAATCCGCCGACCCCCAGCAGCGAAAAGCCGTGCTCGTCGGCGGCGAGCGACCCCGGCACGATCCCGGCGTGGTCACTCCCGGCGAAGACCGGCTCCAGCCAGCCGTGGATCAGCCCGCCCTCCGGTGGCAGGCCGAGCGCCAGGCCGACCAGGATGGTGGGCACCGCCAGGATCTGAAGCGGAACGACCATGGACGGCACGCTCTCGTGGATGTGATGCCAGACCTCCGGCGGACCGCGCCACGAGCCGTGGAAGGTCATGTAGATCATCCGGAACGAATAGAAGGCGGTCATGAAGGCGGTCACGATTCCGACCAGGTAGAAGATCGGGTACCCGCGACTGAACGCCTCGCCCAGAATCTCGTCCTTGGAGAAGAAGCCGGCGAAGATCGGGATGCCGGCCAGCGCCAGTGAGCCGGCGACCATGGTCCAGTAGGTCCACTGCATCTTCTCCCGCAGCCCGCCCATGAAGCGCATGTCCTGCTCGCCGCCCGCGCCGTGGATCACCGAGCCGGAGCCCATGAAGAGCAGGCCCTTGAAGAAGCCGTGGCTGACAAGGTGGAAGATGGCCGCCGCCCAGGCGCCGATCCCCAGGCCGGTGAACATGTAGGCCAGCTGGCTCACCGTCGAATAGGCGAGCACCTTCTTGATGTCGTTCTGGGTCAGGGCGATCGCCGCGGCGAAGATGGCGGTGAAGATGCCTATGCCCGCCACCACGAACATCGCCGTGGGGGCGTGGGCGAAGATCGGGTTGGAGCGGGCGACCATGTAGACGCCGGCGTTAACCATCGTCGCGGCGTGGATCAGCGCGCTGACCGGCGTGGGGCCCTCCATGGCGTCCGGCAGCCAGACGTGGAGCGGGAACTGGGCCGACTTGCCGATCGCCCCCGCGAAGAGGAGGAGGGCGATGATGGTGGCCGTCGCCTCGGTCTGGCCGCCGATCCTGGCGAAGACATCGGTGAAGGCCAATGACCCGACGGTGGTCCAGATCATGATCACGCCCAGGCCAAAGCCAAAGTCGCCGATCCGGTTGACGACGAATGCCTTCTTGGCCGCTCCGGCCGCGGAGGGCTTCTTATACCAGAAGCCGATGAGCAGGTAGCTGCACAGGCCGACCAGCTCCCAGCCGACATAGAGCAGCAGATAGTTGTCGGCGAAGATCAGCAGCAGCATGCTGAACATGAACAGGTTCAGGTAGGCAAAGAAGCGCCACATTCCCCGGTCGCCGTCCATGTAGCCGATGCTGTACACGTGCACCAGGAAGCCAACGGTGCTGACGACGAGCAGGAGCATGGCCGCCAGGGCATCGATGCTGAAGCCGATCTGCACATGGAAGGTGCCGGCGGCGATCCACTCGTAGAGCGAGACGTGATAGCTGTTGCCGCCAAAGATCACGCTCGCGAAGACGATCATGGACAGGACCCAGCCGATCCCCACCATGACCGTGGGCACGATCCAGGAGCGATAGACCGGGCGATCCGCGCCGTGGCCGGCGTGGCTGGCCTGCCCGATGCCATCGGCGAGCTCCGGCGGGATCACGCCATCGGCGCCCTCGGCGTTGGCCAGGTCGTCCGCATGGCCGGCGTGAGGAGAGGTGGCCGCCTGCTCCTCTTCCGAGGGGATCGGACGGAAGCCGCTCTCGTCGACCGAAGCGTGGACGGCGTGGCCGGCATCGTGGTCCGACTCGTGCTCGTCGTGGTCGTGGCCGCCATGGCCGTGCGTGACGAGCGGGATTCGATCGATGCGCGCGCCGGCCAGCACCGCGAACAGGAAGCCGGCCAGCGGCAGCGCCGGGATCAGGACGATCAGCGTCTCCAAACCGAGCCGCCTAGTCCTTCAGATCGTGGTATTCGTCGACCTCGGGGGTCTGACGGGTACGGATGATGGCGATCACCAGCGCCAGACCCACCGTCGCCTCTGCCGCGGCCACGGCCATCACGATCAACGCGAAGACTGCCCCGGCATTCTGGGCTGCCGGGATGTACGCATTGAACGCGACGAGCGACAGGTTGACCGAGTTCAGCATCAGCTCGATCGAGATCAGCATCAGGATCGCGTTGCGGCGCGCCATGAAGCCAAAGGCGCCGATCCCAAACAGGGTGGCCGAGACCACCAGGTAGCCCTGCAGCCCAGGCATCGGTCAGCCGGCCCTCTCGTCTTCTTCGGGCCGTCTGGCAATGAAGATGGCGCCGATGATGGCGGCCAGGATCAGGAAGCCGATGATCTCGAACGGGAGCGCATAGGTCGTGAACAGCGCATTCGCCAGGGTATCGACGACCACCGTGACGGCGTCGGCGCTCGCGTGCCAGTCCGTCTGCATGGCCGCCCAGCTCACGAGTCCAACGACGACCAGCGCGATGATCAGTGCAATCGGTGCCTGCCGATGGAATGGGGCCGGCAGGTTCGCGTCCCCGGCCTGGGTGAGCATGATGGCGAACAGGATCAGCACGCTGATGGCGCCCAGATAGATCAGCACCTGAGCGGCGGCGATGATCGGCGCCCCCAGCAGGGCATACATCCCAGCGAGCGCTCCGAAGCAGATCATCATGGCGATCGCGGAATGGATGACGTTGCGCAGGGTGACGACCGCCAACCCGCCACCCACGACGCCGATGGCGAGCACACCGAAGAGGACGGCGGAGATCTGCAGGGCTCGAACTCCTGTGTGGCACAGGTCCCACCGGCCGCTCCCGCCGGCTCGCGGCCGATTCTACCGTACGAGGCGGCGCGATCCCCTCGCGGCGCACTCACCACGACGCCGCCAGCCAACCTCCCGGTCAGCCGTCGAGAAGGTTGGCGAGCTCGATGAGGCTTGAAACCCGCGGACAGTCGCGGTCGGCTGACAGGCCTGAGGTGTCGAGAAGCACCGCGGGGATCCCGGCGCCGCGCGCGCCGCGCACGTCGATCTCATAGAAGTCGCCGACGTGCAGGGCACGTTCGGGCGCAACCTTCATCTGCTCGAGCGCCGCCTGGAAGATCGCTGGATCTGGCTTTTCGGCCCCGAGCTCCGCCGAGATGACGAGAGCCTCGAAGGGCTCGGTCAGGCCGTGGCTGGCAAGGCGGTCGCGCAGGTTCGACTCCGCGTTGGAGATGACCGCAAGCCGATATCCGGCCGACCGTAGCCGCCCCAGTGCCCCCGGGACCTCTTCGCGGAGGACGCTCCACATGTTGTTGCGCATGTGCTCTTCCTCGAAATCGTAGGACGCCGCTGCCACTGCCTCCGGCGTGTGCGGCAGGCCCGAGACTTCGACGACCCACCCGAGGTATCCGTTGGGGTTCGGGAGCGAGCCCGTCCCCAGCAACACGCCCTCGTTATCCATCTCGCGCTTGGCCACCGCCTCCGCGGCGGCCAGGGCCGTCGGCGAAGCGGCGATGCCGTGCCGGGCCAGGATGGCGCTCCCGCGCTCCCAGTCGGGCTCGAGCAGCACTCCCCCCGCGTCGAGAAAGACCACCTCGGTCCCGGCTGAATGGAGCTCCGGCGGCGGTTCCATCTTGCCTCCAATCCCATAGATACCGGCGTTGTGACAGTGGCTCCCCCCGCCACGGCCGTGAAGATAGATCCGCCGCGGATGGCCGCGCGCTCAATAGGTCAGGCGAGCCGGGCAACGTGGGCCGCCTGTGCGCTCATGATGAGGGAGGCACGGTGCTCACCACACTCGTTGACCGCGGGCGAGGCGCCATCTCCTGGCTCCGCAAGCCTTCGGAGTTTCCCTCACTGCTTGGGCTCCTGATTCTCTCCGACTTGTCACCTGCCGGTTCCATTAGCGCAAAGCGAGTCGGTACCCAGCGAGTGCGGGTACACGGCGGTCGCCTGAGCGTGGCGAACGTGGACGCCAAGCGGGATGGATCCGCCGGAGACGCCTAACGCGCATGGGGGCA
>JALYLE010000013.1 GCA_030774375.1 Chloroflexota bacterium
CCGGTCTGCTGACGGTCGCCAACCGCAGCTGGCTAACGCGGCTGGCGTTGCCCGACTCCGCACGCGAGCAGGTCATGGTCGCGTTGGCGATGATCGACGCGCTCGACAGCCAGGCGGCGCAGATCACGCGCGAGCTACGCGCCTACGCTCGCCGGCAACCGGGCTGTCGCGCGCTGATGGGTCTCTACGGGGTCGGCGAGCTCACCGCGGTCACGATCCTCGCCGAGCTCGGCGACGCACGCCGCTTCTCCTCCTCGCGCCACGCCGTCCGCTACGCCGGGCTGGACATCACCGTCCACCAGTCAGACCAGCGCCGCGCCGCCGGGCAGTCCTCCCGCCAAGGCCCGCCCGCTTTGCGCTGGGCGCTGTTCGAGGCGGCCCAGGCCGCGCGCCGCCCCGGCAGTCCCGACCGCGGCTACTACGACCAGGCCGCCGAGCGCCTCGGCGGCAACCGCGCCTGCCTCGCGCTCGCCCGCAAGCTGCTCAAGCGCAGCTACCACACCCTGCGCGAACTCGGCGACGAGGCGCTCCAGCCCGTCTGAAACGAACCTTGGTGCGCGCCCTGCCCTCAGTCACTCCGATGCACCGCGACCGGCTCCCCGCATGCCGCTGCCGCCACCACCGGGTGGACGGCCTCCAAAGACCGAGCGGCCGCACCGCATCCCGCGGGAACACCCCATCACCCATCACGTCACCGGCCCGCCGCACGGCGAGGCCGCGGACCCAGATAAGCCCGGGCGCCCGCGCGCACCGCACCCCGCCCCTCCACCGCGCCCACGCACCCCCGAACCCACGGAGCGTCCATCCAACAACACCATCGCGCACTTGACGCGGAACCCCGGCACAGATAAGCGGTATCGCTGTGATCGTCGGGACTCGCGGGGCGAGTCCCGTCGCTCGCCCCGATCGGCGTCGGCTTCTCGTCCTTGCGTCGCATTGGGAGTTAGGCTCTGGGCGAGCCGAGAGCTATGGCACGCGCGGGTGAGCACATCGAGAATCCGGTGACGGGAGAACGGGTCATCTTCCGGGCGACCACGGCCGAGACCGGCGGCGCGTTGCTGAGCATGGACTACTTCGCCCCGCCGCATCACGTGATCGCCCCGCCCCACGTTCACCCGCGCCAGGAGGAGCGCACCGAGGTGCTCGCTGGGACAATGAGCGGCCGGGTGGGCGGCCGCAAGCGGACGTTGCAGGCGGGTGAGTCCGTGACCGTTCCTACCGGCACCATGCACGGCTTCCGGAACGCCGCTGCCGTGGAGCTGCACACCGTCGTCGAGTTCCGCCCGGCGCTGCGCACAGAGATGGTGTTCGAGACCTTCGTCGCCCTCGCGCGCGCGGGCAGGACCAACGCGCGAGGCATGCCCTCGCTGCTGCACACCGCGGTGCTGACCCACGAATACCTCGACGAGGTCGGCCTCCCGCTCCTGCCGCTGGGACTCCAGCGGGCACTGTTGGGTCCGCTGGCGGCGATCGGTCGACGCCGCGGCTACCAGCCGTCCGCAGGCTCGGTTCGCTGAGGCGGATCTCGCCCGGCCGCCGAGACAGCGCGCCAGCAGGCGGAAACGTCGCTCCCGCTCCTCGCGCGAAGCAGCACTGCCGGCATGATTGCCGAGGCCACTATCGCCTAGGAGCCTGTTGAAGTTTCGTCCGGTGGGACCGGGACGCTGTGGGTATGGCACTCACGGCGTTCGCGGTCCGGTCGGGGGAGGAGACGCGCCAGGTCCAGATGGTTTGTTTGGACGATCTTGTCCCGGTCGATGATGATCTGCGCCGGATCGAGGCGCTGGTCGATTGGGGTCACGTTCGCGAGACCGCCAGGCCGTTTTATCGGTCTGGTGGTGCGGGCCGCCATGGGATCGATCCGGCCGTGCTGGTCAAGCTCGCGCTGGTGCTTGCCTGGCGCGGGCTGCCGTCGATGCGCGAAACGCTCAGAGTCGCGCGGACGGACATGTCGATCCGGCGGTTTCTCGGGTTCGGGTTGACGGAGCGGCTGCCGGACCACTCGACGTTCAGTCACGCGCAGACCAAGCGCTTCGCGGATTCCTCGGTGTTCGAGCAGCTGTTCACCGCGGTGCTGCGCCAATGCACCGACGCGGGTCTCGTCGGTGGCCGGCGGCTGCTGATCGACGGGACGCATATTGAGGCTGACGCCGCTTTGAAGAGCTTGCGCGCGGAGCTTGAGCCGATCGACGGCGACGGCGACAGCGACAGCGAGATCGAGATCGTGCGGGACGGTTCCGCGGGACCACGGCCGGCGCTTGTGCTGGCCGAGCCCAGGTCGGGGCCGACTCCGAAGCGGGTCGCGTCCAACACGACGGCGGTGTCGCAGACCGACCCGGACGCCAAGCTGCGTCACAAGCCCAGGCATCGCAAACACCTCGTGCATCGTGGCCAGGTCGCCGTCGATCCGAAGGCCAGGGTGATCGTCGCCGTTCAAGCCGAGCCCGCGACCGGCAGCGAAGCTGATTGTCTCACCGACATCGTCACGCGGGCGCGGTTCGCCGGCCACACGGTTGCTGAGCTGGCCGCCGACAGCGGCTACGCCAGCGAGACTTCCTACGCGACCCTGGACACGCTCAAGGCGACCGCGTTGATCCCACCCCAGCCCGGCGCCAAGCACCAGGCCGCGGTCGCGGCCAGGAAACGGATGCGGACCCCGGCCGGCCGTGACGCCGCCTTGGACCGCCAGGCCCACGCCGAAGGCGCGATCTCAGAACTCAAGCGTCACGGCGCCGACCGCGCGAGATGCCGCGGCACACGCTTGGTTCAGTTGCAGCTGCTGGCTGCGGCGACCGCGATCAACCTCAAACGCCTCCTCAGCCACGGCAACGCCGCCCACAACGACCAGACCGGCGAACCCGGGACTCCTCACGCCGCCCCGAACAGCCAGATCGGCGACCCGGGCGCCCGCAACGCCGAGATCCGCCTCCTCACCCGCGCCCTGATCGACATCCTCACCGAGATCGACCGCCTCACGACGGCAGATCTTTCAAC
>JALYLE010000014.1 GCA_030774375.1 Chloroflexota bacterium
CCGAAGGTGGTGATCGAACGCCGCTGCGCGAACAGCTCGCGCAGCCGGGCATGGAAGCGTTCTGCGGCGTTGCGGGCGACCGGATAGTCGGTCAGCACTGTCCCCCGCTGCTCGACGACCTGGCGCGGGGTGTACAGGCGGGTGGTCGCCGCGAAGCGCTCGCTCTCCATCCAGCAGCGAGTCGCTTCGACCTCGTCCTCGAAGGATCCCATGACCCCATCCTCGGTGAGCGGCGGTTACAGCGAGTGTACCCGCCCAATTGTCCGCCGCCACTCGGTCTCGCTGGGCCTGGGACCAACTCGCCTGCTGCTAACCACATTGGCGATCCGACGATCGGGGGACCAGGATCAAGCCGCTGGAGGCCGCGTCCCTCGTCACTCCGCAAACCACATTGGCGATCCGACGATCGGAGGCTCCGTATCGGGCCGATGGAGGCCACTCCGTCGTCAGGCCGCAAACCACATTGGCACTCCGACGATCGGAGGCGCCGCATTGGACCGATGGAGGCCGTTCGCTCGTCGGGCTGCTAACCACATTGGCACTCCGACGATCGAGGGGTGCCATCGGCTCACATCGCGAGCGCTCGTTCGTCGTAGCGCAAATGTCATTGGAGTCTCGCCGAGCGTGGACCCCGGTTCAATTCAGGGCGACCAGAGCTTCACCTAACGTCTCGGCCCACCAGAAGTAGTCGTGCCCGCCGGGAAACTCCCGGTAATGAACTTCGTAGCCACGCGCAGTCAGGGTGTCGCGCACGTGACGGTTGGCCGCCAGAATGCTGACGCCGTACTGCAGATCGGGCAAGCGTTCGAGAGTGCCGGCATCGAGCCAGAACCGGACGGGCGCGCGATCCCGCGACGCCAGCTCCCGCCCCAGCCAAATCGGTTCTGGCTCGCCGGCAGGACTGATCTGAAACGCGCCGGACATGGAGATAACGTTGCGCGCGATGTCCGGCCGTTGCAGCGCGAAATAGGTAGCCGCAACGCCGCCCAGGCTGGACCCGGCGATTGTCACCCGCTGCGGATCATCGGAAAGCCGAAGGCGCGCTCGCGCCCACGGCAGCAGCTCGTCGGCTATGAACGCGTTGAATCCATCGTCGAGCCAGAGTTCGCGCATCCTGGTCGGGTTGTCGAGACTGTCGGGCAGGATCGCCACCACCTTGGGGATGGCGTTCGCCGCAATGAGATGGTCGAGGGTCGCGGGCGCGGAGACCAGCTGCGTGAACGCCCACCCGTCAAAGATGACGAGGAACGGGTATCCGTCCTCGGATTCGTCGTAGCCCGCAGGCGTGTAGGCGTACACGCGCCGCTCGTTCCCCAATCGAGCGCTCCTCAACCGATGCAGCGTCGTCGCACCCTGAGGCGCATCAGCCGAAACGCTCCACCGGAATGGGGGCGCATCGGGCAGATCGAGCACAGACACCCTGGCCTCGGGATCATCCGGGGCCTCCGGGTCCGCCGGGTACAGGAAGGTACGTGGGTTGAGCGGGTCTGCCGTCCACCGATTCGGATCGTCCGCCGCCTTGGAAGGCGCAAAGGCGTACACGGTTCGGAGGTTCGCGGGCGCCCGATAGGTGCGGTACCAGAGCTGTGAACCGCCGAGCCGCCGCATCCTGGCGTCGGTCGGATCGAGACCGCTCAGTCCCCCAACGACCGAGAGGCGTGTGGCGTCTGATTGCCGCGTCAATAGCGTGACGAGGAGCTCGTTGGAGGGGTCCGTGCGCTCGATGAGCGGTGTGCCGCTCTGCTCCAGCTCCTCCCAAAGCTCATCCGCAGCCTGGTTGTCGCCGCGCTGGAGCCGCGACTTGACGGCCGCGATGCGAGGGCTTGCCGGATCCACGCGTTCCGAGCCTCCGAACCATTGCTGTCGGTCTCAGAGTAGCGGAGGTGGGAGTCCCGCTACGGCGGCAGAGGCGAACCAAGGGCTCGCCGTCAGCTCGGCCGCCTACACTCTCCCGAACATGACCGCGTGCCCAAACTGCGGCTTTCAGAACGCCGATGGTGTCAAGTTCTGCGCCGAATGCGGCCAGAAGCTCGCCAGCCTGAGCCCCGTCCCCAGAGAAACGCGCCGAACGGTCACCGTCCTGTTCGCCGATGTGACCGGCAGCACCGCCCTGGGCGAGCAGCTCGACCCGGAGGCGCTGCGAGCCTTGATGGGCCGCTACTTCGCCGCGATCAAGGAGATCGTGGGACGCCATGGCGGCACCGTCGAGAAGTTCATCGGGGACGCAGTCATGGCGGTCTTCGGAATCCCCACACTTCACGAGGACGACGCCCTCCGGGCAGTGCGGGCAGCCATCGAGATCCGCGACACCCTGGCCGGACTCAACGACGAGCTCCGACAGACTCGCGGTATGGCCGTCGTCTTCAGGACGGGCGTGAACACCGGTACGGTGGTGGCCGGCGACCCATCGGCTGGGCAGACCCTTATCACCGGTGACACGGTCAACACCGCGGCGCGCCTTGAGCAGGCCGCTCAGCCCGGCGAGATTCTGCTTGGTCAGCCTACCTACCGCCTGGTGCGCGACGCCGTCGTTGCGGAGCCGATAGACCCGATTGAGGCCAAGGGCAAAGCCGAACCGGTGCCCGCCTATCGCCTCGAGTCGGTCATCAGCGGTGCTGCCGGGCACACTCGACGGCTCGACGCACCGATGGTCGGCCGCAACCGTGAGATTCACGTGTTGACCGATGCATTCGACCGTGCCGTTGCTGACAGGGCGAGTCAGCTCGTTACGGTACTTGGCGCGGCCGGCGTCGGGAAATCGCGGCTCGTCCAGGAGTTTCGGCAGCGGGTCGAGGGCCGAGCCACCGTCCTCGTGGGCCGGTGCCTGTCATACGGTGAGGGCCTCACGTACTGGCCGCTGGCCGATGCCCTGAGCGCGGCCATCGCCGTCGATGACGAGAAGCCCCGCGAGTCGTGGCGGGCAGGGCTCCTGGCCCTCATCGCCGGGCAGCCGCAAGCCGAAGCCATCGTCGAGCAGGTGGTGGGTCTCATCGGTGTCGGAGACGCAGGCGGGGGAAGCGATGCCTTCTGGGCCGTGCGTCGACTGCTCGAGGGAATGGCCCGTCAGCAGCCACTCGTCTTCGTCATTGACGACCTGCAGTGGGCAACACCCACCTTCCTCGACCTCGTCGATCACGTGGCTGACTGGACTCGCGACGCGCCGATCCTCCTCGTTTGCCCTGCGCGCCCAGAGCTGCTGGATGCCCGGCCGGGTTGGGGTGGCGGGAAGGTGAACGTCACCACCTTCCTCCTCGAACCTTTGGATGGCGCGTCGATCGACCAGCTGCTCGCGCATTTGCTCGGCAGCGGCTCGGTGGGGAAAGACCTGCCGCGTCGGATCGCCGCTGCTGCCGAGGGGAATCCCCTCTTCGCCGAGGAACTGGTGGCAATGCTCGCCGAACGCAATGAGCCTGTGGAGCACGATGACCGCCGGCGAGCACCGGCGGAGCCAGCCGAGCTCGAGGTGCCGCCCAGCATCGAGGCTCTGATAGCCGCCCGCCTCGACCAGCTTCCCGCCCAGGAGCGCGCGGTGCTGGAGCGAGGCAGCATTATCGGGACCCAGTTCGGTGCCGGAGAGGTCGCGCGGCTCAGCGAGGAGGCCGAGTCCGCGTCGGTCCGGTCGGCTCTGATGGCGATGGTGCGGCGTGACCTGCTCCGTCCCGACCCCGGGGCAACGCTGGCGATCGGAGCCGATGACGAGGCGTTTCGCTTTCGCCACCAGCTGATCCGGGACGGGGCGTACGCGGGCATGAGCAAAGCCGAGCGCGCCCGCCTCCACGAGCGGTATGGCGCGATGCTCGAGGAAGTGCCCGCCGAACAGCTCCACCAGCTCGACGAGGTCATCGGCTACCACTTCGAACAGGCACACGTCCTCTGGGACGCACTCGGCGGCGAGCCGGGCCAGCCCGACACGGCGTCGCGGGCAGCGTCGCGCCTTGGTGCCGCCGGACTGCGTGCCTCCCACAAGGGTGACATTCCAGCCACCGCCAACCTCCTCGCGCGGGCGGCCGGGGTGTTGCGACCGGCCGATCCACAACGGGTCGCCTTCCTCCCGCGGCTAGCGGGAGCGCTCGTTGCGCTCGGACGCTTCGACGAGGCCGAGGCCGCAGTCCGCGAAGCTATCGAGGCGACCGATAATGGTTCGGACCCGACGGCGCGCGTGATGGCTCTTCTGAGGCGGGCAAGCCTCGCTGGTCTGAGGGGCGCCAGTGCGGCCGAGATCAAGCCAGACATTGATGAGGCGCTGGCCATCGGCCAACGCACGGGCGATCCGGCGCAGCTCTCACAGACTCACCATTCTCTTGGAGGGGTCGCGATGATCGATGGTCGCCTCAGCGAATCGCGACGCGAGCAGGAGCTCGCCCTCGACGCCGCCCAGCAGGTGGGCGACCTCGACCTCGAAGCCGACGCGCGCAGTGGTCTCAGCTGGGCGACGTGGGAGGGGACCAGCCCCGCCGCGGATATGCATCGGCTCCTGGCGGAGACCCTCGCCTTCGCCCGGGAGCATGGACGACGGAGCATGGAGGCCTCCCAGCTCCGCGCCCAAGCAATCGAGGCGGCACGCCACGGTCGAATTCCGGAGGCGCGCCAGCTGTTGGCGGAAAGCCGGGCAGTCCT
>JALYLE010000015.1 GCA_030774375.1 Chloroflexota bacterium
TTCGGTGGCGGCGGGTCCATCGGGGTTCGTGGCGGTCACCGGCTGGCGCGGCTGCTGCGGATCGCAGACGCCGGCGACGGTGCTCATCTCGGCCGACGGCAGGCGCTGGCGGGCGGTCACGGTTGCCGGGTTGGGTGGGGCGATGCTGAATGGGGTGGCCGGCGACGGGAAAGGCTACGTGTTGGTTGGACAGGAGGCGACCCCAACGGCAACATCGGTTGGACGCGGCACTCAGCCGCGCGCCTGGACCTCGGCCGATGGGGTTCACTGGACGCCGGTCGAGCTGAAGGCGCTTGAGGGTGCAGGCCAGGCCGCCATCACCGCCAGTGGAAGCCCATGGGGCTTCGTCGCGGCGGGGCTGGCAGGCGAGTCCGGCACGGGCAGCCCCCAGGGAATCGTGATCTGGGTCTCTACGGACGGCGCCAACTGGAGCGAGCCGACGCCCGTCGCCGACGCCCCGAATCCCGAGGCGCTCGTGCTCGCGGATGGCCCGAACCGTGTGACGATGGAGATCGGGCTCGCCGAAGCGCCCGGCCAGAGCTTGTCGACGATCGATGGGACCGACTGGTGGCCGGACGGAGCGCCGCCCCAGATCCATTCCCCCGTGCTCGCCATGAGCGACCACGAGATCCTGGTTGCTTCGAATTGCGCTGCGTATCTCAGTGACTGTCCCGGTCCTGTGCTTTTCACGGGCACGTTCGATCCAGAGCCTGCTCAGTCGCGTGATTGAGATCCAGGCGTCCTGTGTGCGGGGTCGGACCCAGTCGCCACGGAGTTGTCCTCAGGTTTGCACCCACTGACCGTTATCGGGCGGGGGGAGCCGAACCACCCTCAAACGTGCACCGCCGGACCCTTAGGGGACCGATCCACGATTCGCCAGCGATCCCAGCCCGCAATTCACGCTCACGAGTAGTCCGCCGGAGCCCAACAAAGGCGAGGGAACTCCCCTTACGGTCTGTCCGTGCAAGTCTGAGAGGGCTCTCCCTCGCCGCCGATGAGCCGATGAGCCGCCGACACCCGCCATCGCCAGTCATCGGTCAATTCCGGTCGGGCGTACCATCGGGAGCATGACCAGCACGATTCCAGCAGCGGGCCCCCGCGCCGTACGCGCGCCCCGCGGGTCGGAACTCTCCTGCAGGGGATGGCAGCAGGAGGCGGCGCTCCGGATGCTCATGAACAACCTCGATCCCGACGTCGCCGAGGACCCGGACCACCTCATCGTCTATGGCGGCACCGGCCGCGCCGCGCGGTCGTGGGAAGCCTTCGACGGAATCGTGCGCGAGCTGCGGCGCCTCGGAGATGACGAGACCCTCCTCGTCCAGTCCGGCAAGCCCGTTGGCGTATTTCGGACGACACGAGACGCGCCCCGGGTGCTGATCGCCAACGCCAACCTGGTGCCCCACTGGGCGACCTGGGAGCAGTTCCGTGAGCTCGAGCGCGCTGGCCTCACGATGTACGGCCAGATGACCGCCGGGAGCTGGATCTACATCGCCACGCAGGGGATCATCCAGGGCACCTACGAGACCTTCGCCGAGCTCGCCCGCCAGCATTTCAACGGCTCACTGGCCGGAACGGCGACGCTGACGGCTGGCCTGGGCGGGATGGGAGGCGCCCAGCCGATGGCGGTGACCATGAACGAGGGCGCGGTGCTGGCCATCGAGGTAGATCCGGCGAGAGCTGAGCGGCGCCAGAAGGCCGGTTTTGTCGATGAGCTGACGACGGACCTCGACGAGGCGATCCGCAGGGTCGACGCCTGGCGAGGCGCGCGTGAAGCCAGATCCATCGGACTCATTGGCAACGCGGCGGCCGTCGAGCCGGAGCTGGTCCGTCGCGGCTGGCGCCCCGATGTCGTCACCGACCAGACGAGCGCTCACGACCCGCTCGGCGGGTATGTGCCGGGCGGGATGCCGTTCGACGCGGCGCTGACGCTACGGGTGAGTAATCCGGATGAGTACGTCCATCGGTCCATGTCCTCCATGGCCGAGCACGTTCGCGCCATGCTGGCCTTCCAGGCGACAGGATCCGTCGTCTTCGACTATGGCAACAACATCCGGTCGCAGGCTCGGGACGCGGGCGTCGAGGATGCGTTCGACTTTCCAGGGTTCGTGCCCGCCTTCATCCGGCCGCTCTTCTGCGAGGGAAAGGGGCCGTTTCGCTGGGTAGCGCTTTCCGGCGAGGCGAGCGACATCCTCAAGACCGATGCGGCGTTGATGGACCTCTTCCCGCAGGACGCCAGCCTGCACCGATGGCTGCGCCTCGCCGAGGAGAAAGTGCCGTTTCAGGGCCTCCCGGCCCGAATCTGCTGGCTCGGCTATGGGGAGCGGGCGCAGGCGGGCCTGCGCATCAACGAGATGGTGCGCTCCGGCGAGCTGGCCGCACCGATCGTCATCGGCCGCGACCATCTGGATGCGGGCTCCGTCGCCAGTCCCTTCCGCGAGACGGAGGCGATGCGAGACGGATCGGATGCGATCGCCGACTGGCCGATCCTCAACGCGCTGCTGAACACCGCCGCGGGCGCGACCTGGGTCAGCTTCCACCATGGCGGTGGGGTAGGGATCGGCTACTCGCTGCACGCAGGAATGGTGATCGTGGCCGACGGCACGGACGAGGCCGCGGCGCGGTTGGAGCGGGTCCTGACCACGGACCCAGGCATGGGCGTCATCCGTCACGCCGACGCGGGCTATGAACGGGCGATCGAGGTGGCGCGCGAGCGCGGGATCCGGATCCCGATGCTCGACGAGGACTGACGCCGTGACGTGGCCTGACCTCGTGAAGCTCGTCCATGTGGCGGTCGCCTTTGGCTTCATCAGTGGACTGATCGGTCGCTGGGTCTTGCTCACGCGAGCGGCGCGCACCGGCGTCGTCGAACAAAGCCTTTGCTCTCTCGGATGCCGCCGCGCCATTCGAACGGATGGTGATCTGGGGCGCCAACGCCGTCCTCCCCGCCGGGCTCCTCACCGCATGGGCGCAGGGCTACCCGTGGCTGGGGCTCACGACCGGCTGGATGCTCCTGTCGGTGGTGATCCTGCTCTCCACGATCCCGCTCGTGCCGCTCGTCTTTCTGCCGAGCGGCAGGCGATTCGCCGCCGAGATGACGGCCGCACGCCAGCAGGGCGTCCTGACGCCCGCACTTCGCGCCGCGTTCACGGACCGATGGGTAGCCTTCGGGCACCGATACGAGCTCGCTGCGGTGGGGACCGTCGTGGCCCTGATGGTCCTCAAGCCGTTCTGAGGCGAACCTAGACCACGAGCCCCGGCGAAAGGTCGGCGAGGCGGGCCGCTCCAGCCAGGGCCATGGCGTGCTCGAGCTCATCGGTCACGAGGTCGAGAATGCGACCCACCCCAGCCTCGCCGTCGACCGCCAGACCCCACAGGACTGGCCGCCCGATCCCAACTGCCGTCGCACCCAGCGCCAGGGCGATGAGCGCATCGGTTCCGCGCCGCACGCCACCATCGAGGAGCACTGGCACCCTTCCGTCGACGACCTCGGCAATGGCAGGCAGCGCGTCGATGCTGGCGATCGCGCCGTCGAGCTGGCGGCCGCCATGATTGCTGACGTCGATTGCCGCGGCGCCGTGCTCAATGGCCAAACGCGCATCGTCGGGATGGAGCACGCCCTTGACGATCACCGGCACGCCGAATCCCGCCAGCCAGGCCAGGTCGTCCCAGGTCATCCGATCGGTGAAGCCCACGCTGCCGGCCTCGGCAATGGGCACGCCGGCCGCGATCGCCACATTCGGCACCGCAACCCCCTTCGGCAGAGTGAAGCCAACGCGGACGTCGCGCTCCCGGCGACCGAGGCGTTGCAGGTCAGCGGTCAGGAGAAGGGCCTCGTAGCCCGCCTCGATGGCGCGCTCGATGAGTGCCCGACGCGCGCCGGGGTCCGCCAGGAGGTAGACCTGGAACCATCGCGGGCCCCCGACCGCGGCAACCTCGGCGAGATCGGTACTGGCGGAGGTCGAGAGGGCCATCGTGATCCCGCGCGACGCCGCCGCGCGAGCCGTGGCCAGCTCGCCGTCAGGGTGCGCGAGCTTGTGAAGCGCGGTCGGGCAGATCCAGATCGGCCATTCCCAGCGACGCCCGAGGATCTCGACGGAGGTGTCCACGGTTGAGACGTCGGTGAGCACCCGCGGGACGATGCGTCGCCGCGCGAATGCCGCGCGGTTGTCGTTGAGCGTTCGCTCATCCATTGCGCCGCCCGCATAGTAGGCGAGTGGGCCGGCCAGGAGCCGCTCAGCCGCCTTGCGCTCATAGTCGAAGACATTGACGAGCGTCGGATCCTCAGCGCGCGGCGACTCGAAGCCCGCCTTGGGGGCGGTCGCCGGAATGGGCACGCCAGGCGGCTCGGGCATCCGGATGAGCGTAGCCGCGGCGTAGCATCCGCGCCATGCCCTTCGACGCAACGGTCCCGCTCAACGGCGCCCCCGATCCGTGGGCGCCGTCCTCGACGCCAGCGCGGCGGGCGGGTCCGCCCTACCTGATGACCGAGATGATCGCCGCCGAGCCCGCACTCGCTGCGCGTTTGGCGCGTCGGCTCACCGGTGGCGAAGGGGCGGCCGCCACGCGGAGCCTGGCCGACGAGATCCGAGCCGCCAGCGAGGCCCGTAGTCCGGTCGTCACCACGGGCTGCGGGACGAGCGAGCACGCGGCTATCGCCGCAGCCTGGCTGCTGGGCGATGCCCTTGGAGCGGATGACGGCTTGAGCGTCCATCAGCGCCAGGCGCTCGACGTCGCGGTGAGCCCGCCTGGCAAGGGCCTGGTGATCGCCGTGAGCCACGAAGGCGGCACGTGGGCGACCAACGAGGCACTTCGGGCCGCGGGTGCGGCAGGCGCAAGCACGGCGCTGGTCACGGTCAGCGCTCGGTCCCCGGGTGCATCGCTGGCAGATCATGTCATCGAGACTGGTGAGCAGGACCACAGCTGGTGCCACACCGTCGGGTTCCTCGCGCCATTGGTCGTCGCCGGCGCCCTGGCCGGTCAGCTGCGCGGCATTCCGCTCGATCCCCCCGGGATACGAGGGTTGCTCGAGGCGGCAAGCCAACAATCGGCCGGGGAGTCACCGGCGGACGAGATCGCCAAGCGGCTTGCCACCAGCGCGCGGGTTCTGGTCGTCGGCGGCGGCATCGACTTCGTCGCCGCGCGCGAGATGGCGCTGAAGGCCGAGGAGGGCTCCGGCTTGCCGGCGACGGCGCTGCATCTGGAAACCATCCGCCACGGACACCTGGCCTCCGCGGACGAGCGAACCAGCCTCGTGGTCGTCCTGACAGGCGGTGAGGAGACCGACGAGCCGTACCGTGTTCGGGCTCGTGGCCTGCTGCGGGCGGCGCAGGCGCTTGGCATGCCTGCCGCCGCAATCCTCGGCGCCCGTGTCGGTCCTCAGGTCCCCGAATCTCTGACGCCGGCAGGCCGGATGCAGTCACCCGAGGCGAACCGGCTTCCACCGATGGTCGAGTCGATCCTTGCCAGCGCCATCCCCCTCCAGCTCATCGCGGAGCGACTGGCGCGGGCTCGTGGGCGCAACCCGGATCTCATCGGTCGCGACGATCCACGCCAGGCCGCCGCCGCCGACGCGTGATGGTGATCAGCCAGCGAGCGCTAAGCAGGCGGTCAGGATGTGAGGGGCGGCATGTGGCGGCGTAATCCTCGGCGGCTGAGGATTAGCCGCCGCGCAGGCCTTTCGCGCCAGGTGGTCGGCCCGCCTCATGCGCCAACCGATACGCCTGCCGGCGAGAGAGCCCGAACTGATCGACGAGCAGCGCCTGGACAGCTCGAGGCGGAGCCCCTTCTCGGAGCAGCAGGGCGGCGGCAGCGGCGGCCACCGTCTGCCCCGCGGTGGAGGCGTTCCCAGAGTCGCGCCGTTCCAGGCCGGCAATCACCAGCGTGCACTCTCCACGCACCGTCTCCTCCGCGGTCACAGCCGCCATGAGCTCGGCTAGGGTCCCTCGCTGATACCGCTCGTGTGGCTTGGTCATGTTGCGCGCCAGACAGGCGCGGCGATCACCGAGGGCCTCTCGCGCATCGCGCAGCGAGGCGACCAGCCGATGCGGCGCCTCGAACACGACGAGCGTGGCCGACTCCTGGGCGAGGCCGGCGTAGAAGGGCCGGCGAGGGCCCGCCGCCCGAGGAGGGTAGCCGCAGAAACGGAAGGGGAGCGGCGCTAGCCCGGAGGCTGCGAGTGCCGTGGTAACGGCAGAGGCGCCGGGGAGCGAGGTCACGCGAATGCCGGCCTCGATCGCCGCGGTCACCAGCCGAAAGCCAGGATCGGAGACGAGGGGGGTCCCCGCGTCGGTCACCAACGCCAGGCTGGCGCCCTCCACGAGGCGCGCGACGAGCTGCGGCGCGCGAGCCGCCTCGTTGTGCTCGTGGAGCGAGACGACCCGTGCATCGATGGTGTGCGCGCGCGCGAGCGTCCGAAAGTGGCGCGTGTCCTCGGCGGCAACCAGCTCGACCGTGCGCATCACCTCCAGCGCCCGCAGCGTAACGTCCCCCATGTTCCCGATCGGCACCGGCACCAGGTAGAGCGTGCCGCTCATCCCTCCTCCGGGGCGAGCGTCTCTTCGACCTCGAGGGTGATGGCGCCAGGCCCTGCCAGATAGGCGTTGCGCACGCCCCACGGGCGGTTGACGGCAGCCTCGGTCACCACGGCCCCGCGCTCGACGAGGCGTTCGACCGCGGCGTCGCAGCTCTCGGCGGCAAGGGCCAGGATGGCGGCGCTCTCCGCCTGGCTCTGGTCCAGTACCAGCGCCAGCCCCTCGAGCCTGATCGACGCCATCCGCTCATTGGCGAAGTCCGGTGAGACATCGAGGAACCGCCTGAACCACTCGATGCCGGCGGGCAGATCGCGGACGTTGAGGTGCAGGTGCGATACCGTCATTGTGAATACCCTCCACTCGGAAGCCGAACCGGGCGCGGCCACCGTATATCATCGGCTCGCCGTGCCCAGCCTGATCGAGTGCGTCCCGAACTTCTCCGAGGGACGGCGTCCCGAGGTGATCGAGGAGATCGTCCGCGCCATCGGGCAGATCGACGGTGTGACGGTGCTCGATCACTCGCGTGATGAGACGCACAACCGCAGCGTTGTGACCTTCGCCGGCACCGCGGAGCACGTGGTGCGTGCCGCGACCGCTGCGGTCGGGCGTGCTCTCGAGCTGATCGACATGAGCCAACACACCGGCGCCCACCCGCGCATCGGCTCCGTGGACGTCATCCCGTTCGTGCCGCTCGGCACAACCCGCCTCGAGGAATGCGTCGACCTGGCACGGCGCTTCGGCGAGCAGATCGCAAAGCTCTTTGAGCTGCCGGTCTACCTGTACGGCGAGGCGGCCCTCCGTCCAGAGCGGCGCCGGTTGGCGGACGTGCGTCGGGGCCAATACGAGGCACTCAAGGTGGAGCTAGGGGTCAACCCGGACCGCGAGCCGGACTTTGGCCCCTCCCGCCTGCACCCCCGCGGCGGCGCCGTGGCGGTCGGCGCACGCAAGCCCCTCATCGCCTTCAACGTGAACCTCGCGACCGAAGACGTCGCGATCGCCAAGCGCATCGCCCACGCCATCCGCGAGTCTTCCGGCGGGCTGCCTGGCGTGCAGGCGATGGGCGTCCTCCTCGAGAATCCCGGCGAGGCGCGCTACGCACAGGTGAGCATGAACCTGGTCGACTGGGAGCGGACAGGGATCCCGGCCGTCGTCCAGGAGATCCTGCGATTGGCGCACGAGGCGGGTACAGACATTGACCATTGCGAGCTGATCGGACTAGCGCCGGCAGGGGCTCTCCTGGAGGTCGCGGCCGATGCGCTTGGCCTGCGCGGATTTTCGCCGGAGCAGGCCCTGGAGCTGCGCCTGACGCGGGATCGCTGATCAACCCATGCCTCCGGCTCGATGAACACCGTCCGCGAGCTCCTGCGCACCGCGCTGATCGACGCGCGCAACCGGGCGATCGCTGCGGGCTCACCGAGCGCCGCGGCGGGCACGGAGCTGCCGCCGCTGACGGTCGAGCACCCGGCGCGGCCAGAGCACGGCGATTACGCCACCAACGCCGCCATGCAGCTTGCACCGGTGGTCCGCATGGCCCCGATGCAGATCGCCGAGACGCTCGTCGCGAACCTTCGCCTGCCGGAGGGGATCGGCTCCGCCACCATCGCGCCGCCCGGATTCGTCAACATTCACCTCGAGCCCGCCTGGGTCGCTGCCCAGGTCGGGGCGATCCGCGATGCCGGGCAAGCCTTCGGACGCGCCCCGACTCCCCAGCCCAAGCGCGTCAACGTCGAGTTCGTGAGTGCCAATCCGACCGGGCCCCTGACCGTCGGCAATGCGCGTGGTGCGTTCGTCGGCGACCTGCTGTGCCGCGTCCTCGAGGGCGTTGGGCACGCAGTGACACGCGAGTACTACATCAACGACTCGGGAGCGCAGGTTCGCAACCTGGGCCTCTCCGTGCTTGCGGTCCGTGACAGCCAGCCGATTCCCGAGGATGGCTATCACGGCGCCTACGTCGCGGAGCTCGCCGCCGAGGTGCCGCGGGAGCTCCTTGCCGAGGCGCGAGCCAACGCCGATCCCGGCCTCGTCATCGGCGCCTGGGCCTCCGAGCGCATCCGCGCCGGCATCGAGGCCAGCCTGCAGCGCCTCGGCGTTCGCTTCGACACGTGGAGGACACAGAGCTCTCTCCATACCGAAGGCTGGGTTGACCGCGCAGTCGACCAGCTGCGCGCATCGGCCTACATCTATGAGAACGAGGGGGCCACCTGGTTCCGCTCGACCGCCTTCGGCGAGGATCGCGACCGGGTCGTGATCCGGTCGAATGGCCAGCCGACGTACTTCGCCTCGGACATCGGATACCTCGCCGAGAAGTTCAGCCGGGGCTTCGACGAGCTGATCTACCTCTGGGGCGAGGACCACCATGGAACGGTGGCGCGCAACCGGGCTGCGGCCGAGGCCCTGGGCTTCGATCCAGCGGCGGTGCATTGGCTGCTGATTGCATGGGTCCGCTTCATGCGCGATGGCGTCGAGACGAGCATGAGCAAGCGCGCCGGGGAATTCGTCAGCCTCGATGAGCTCTTGACGGAGATCGGAGCCGATGCGGCTCGCTGGTTCTTCGGATCGCGGGCGACGACGAGCGGCATCGACTTCGACATCGAGCTCGCCAAGCGGCAGAGCGGCGAGAACCCGGTCTACTACGTGCAGTACGCACACGCGCGCTGCTGCTCCATCCTGCGCAATGCCGTCGAGCGTGACGTCGCCCCGTCATCCGACGAGGCCAGCGCGCTGCTCAGGCATCCGGCAGAGCAGGCGCTCGTGCGCCAGATGCTGCGGCTGCCCGAAGTGGTGCAGGACGCCGCCGCTCGCCTCGAGACGCAGGAGCTGCCCGCCTTCTGCCATGCCGTGGCGAGCCTCTTCAGCCAGTTCTATCGAGACTGCCGCGTCCTGACCGATGAGCCTGGCGAGGCGAAGCTCTCAGCCGCACGGCTGGCGCTGGTGGACGCCGTGCGCCAGGTCCTGGCGAATGCGCTGGGCCTGATGGGGATCTCCGCCCCCGAATCGATGTAGGGCGGCGCCTCCCCCAGTCCGTCCCTCACCGCGCAGCGGCGGTCTCCCGATCCAGGAGCGCCTGCGAGGAGGCATGCACCACCAGCACGTCGCGGCTCGAGAGTCGTACGAGCCGCGAGCGGAACGCCAGGCGCGTCCGTGCGGTTGCGTAGGCGGCCGCGAACTGGTCGGCATCCGCGACCGTGTCCCACGTCAGGTGCCAGCCCAGGAGGAAGGCGCCGGCGGGACCAGCAGCGGCGGCGAGCCGATCGCCTCCCCATCCCCCCGCGGCCCTGTCGGCGACCGACGCCGAGACGCCGAGTGCCTGCAGCCAGATCGAGATGATCGCCTCACCCTCGGTGTTGGGGACGGGCGTGCTCCAGCCGGTCTGGGTCGCCACCGGTGGAGCGCGAACGGCAATGGGCGCCTCGCGCGCGTCGTATTTCTCGGGGTGGAGGACCTGCTCCGTCGAGGCTGGTGGGTCGCGGAAGACCGCGTCGATCGCGTCACTCCCTCCCTCGGCACGCAACCCCGTCACGAAGGACGCGCCGGCAACATAGGGCAGCTCCAGCTCCTTCACCATCCACTGCGGCACATCGGCAAGGTCGGGAATTGGCGTGGCGCCGACGCCGATCAGCTCCTCCGTCGTCAAGTTGTGGAAGGCCCACAGAAACATCGTGGCGGTGGCATCGCCCTC
>JALYLE010000016.1 GCA_030774375.1 Chloroflexota bacterium
CCATCCGCCAGGTCCGGATGGCGGAAGAAGAAGTTGGCAGCGTGGTAGGCGCCCATGCTGCAGCCGGTAACCCAGGTGGTTGCCCGCCCCGTCTCCTGGCGGATCAGCGAGACGAGCTCGGAAGCCACGTACGTGTCATATGCCTCGTGGCGGCGCGCTCTCTCCGACGGGTGCAGAGCATCGTTCGTCCAGCTCTGCCAGTCGATCCCGTCGACGGTGTAGAGGGTCAGCCTTCCTGCCTCCAGAAACTGGGCGATCCCCTCAACCATGCCGAAGTTCTCGAAGTCGTAGAAGCGGCCGTTCAGCGACGAGAAGGCCACCAGCGGCTGGCCGCCGTGGCCATAGACGCGGTATTTGACGTCGTGGCCGAGCGACGGGCTGAAGCCGATGCGGCTCTCCACCCTCACGCGGCGGGTTCCTTCTCGACCTGCTCGGGGTGGGGAGGCTCCTGGATTGCCTTGGCAACCGCGATCAGCGGTTCGAGCTCGGGGCCGCGCATGATGTACCCGTAGTCGCCGATGGCGCCCGAGAAGATCGACTCCATCCGTTGGTGGTGAATGATCGAGGGCGCGAACTGCGAGATCACCTCGTCGTGGGTCAGGGAGTAGCCGCGGCCGTCGCGACGGCTGGCATACACCACGCAATACGGCCGCGTTGTCTTCACCTCGGTCGTGCCGTGCACCAGGACGTTGGCCCACTCGCGGTAGAAGTCGAACTCGTTGCCGTAGTTCCACATGTCGACGGTCAGGCCGCCTGGCGGCCGCATATTCACCTCGAGCGGCACCAGCGTTCCGTCGGGAACACGGAAGAACTCGAAGTGGAATGGCCGCTCGCGCAGGCCAAAGGCTCGGACAACCGCCCGGCCCGCGCGCACAACGTCCGGCGCGATCTCGCGCCCAATCCAGTAGTACAGGTCGAGCCCCTCATTGACCGATTCCATGACGCCCACGCTGTAGACGAGCGACGAGTCGAAGATGACGTCGCCGAAGCGGTCGACCAGGCCATCGTAGGTGAGCAGTGTCCCGGTGAGGCACTCCTCCAGGATGTAGTCGACCGGGAGCTTGTCGCGCAGGTATCGGTCGAGGTCGTCGTCATTCTCGAGCTTGTAGGTGCGGGCCGCGCCGACGCCGGCGTCCGGCTTGGCGACCACCGGATAGCCAACCTGACCGATGAACGTGCGCGCCGCCCGCGCGGACCGACAGACGCGTCCGCGGGGGACCGGCAGGCCGGCCCGGGCGAAACGCCCCTTCATCAGCGACTTGCGCTTCATCTGCGCGATGGCGCGGCGGTCGATCCCGGGCACGTTGAAGTCGGTGCGCAGGCGCGCCTCGGCCTCGAGCCAGTATTCGTTGAGCGAATCGAGCCGGTCGATCTTGCCGTATCGATGGGTGAAATGGCCGAGGGCGCGGAGCAGCTCGTCGTAGTTGTGCATGTCGTTGACCTTGAAGTACTCGGTCAGCGTGCCGCGCAGGTCGGCGCTTAGCCAGTCGTACGGCGCGTCTCCAAGGCCCAGCACCGTCGCGCCTGCCTGGCGGAGCCCGCGGCAGAAGTGCCACCAGTTCGGGGGGAAGTGGGGCGACAGAAAGACCACGTTCACGGTCGCGAGATGGTGCCCCGCCGGCGCTCCGAGATCAAGTCAGGTCGAGTCGACGGCGATTGGCCGCACCCAAGCGGGCCGAAGTACGGCGCCGGTCCTGTGTCGCGCCGCACCGATAAACACCGTAGGCATCTCGACACGTCGGCACCCGCAACGAACAATGGCGCCTCACCTCTTCGAGGGAGTGCACGGGCAGATGACGCCCGACCGAGCCAGATCATTTCGCCTGCGCCGCATCGTCGCGCTGGCCGCCGCCTCGATGCTCGTTTCGCCCACCATCGCGGTTGCCGCTCCGCGGCCGGCCGCTTCTTTCACTCCCGTCAGCATGGGGGCACCCAGGACTGCCGTGGGAACGCTTGCAGCGTCGCCGATGACGTCGAGTGGACCTCGCCGTCTCAACGCACCGGCGCAGGCCCAGCCGTTCTTGCCCTTCGATTCCGGCAAGCTCCGCGCGGCAAAGCTGCGCGCGGCGGCGCGGTCATCGGTGGGGTCTCGAGCCCCGCTCCAACGCATGGCGCTGCCGGATGTCGGCCTCTTCAATGGCCTGAACAAGGCCGGCCTTGGCAACAACCTGCTGGCAACGCCACCCGATGCTACCGGCGCAATCGGTCCGACCCATTACGTCGAAATGGTCAACCAGGCCATCGGCGTGTACGACCGCAACCTCAACAGCGTCAGCTCGACGGACCTGGGAACGTTCACGCTCGCCGCCAACTGGACCTTGACCGATCCCCAGGTCCAGTGGGATAGCGAGGCGAACCGCTGGCTCTATGCGGCGCTCGGTGTCAAACAAGACGACAATGTGCTGCTTTTCGGCTGGTCCAAGACCGCCAACCCCAGCGACCTCTCGAACGGCTGGTGCCGTTTCGGCTTCCTCCGCCAGCACATGCTCGACGACTACCCGAAGCTCGGTCACGACGACGATTTCGTGATCATCGGCACCAATGTCTACGACGATACCAACGCCCCCGATTACGAGTTCCTGACCGCCAACGTCTGGGCCATCCCGAAGCCGGCGCCCGGGTCGGACACCTGTGTTGCGGCGCCGGGCTCCTTCTTCGCCGATGACACGAGCCCGCTCCTCAACGCTGATGGGTCCGCAGCTTTCACCCCGGTGCCGGCCAACACGTCAGAAGCCATCGGGGTCGGATACGTGGTGGCGGCTCACACACCGGATGCCGCTCCGTTCGCGCCGAAGATCATGACCTGGCACGTGGCCTCTTCAGGTGGAGCGCCCGTGCTCGTTGCCGATACCGACGCGGCTGTCCCGGCCTTCAGCGTGCCCGCGCCCGCTCCCCAGCCGGGGAGTGCCCTGCGCATCGATACGCTCGATGGGCGCCTCACGCAGGCCGTCGCCGAGACCGATGCCAGCGCCGGCGGGCCGGCAATCTGGACCCAGCACACGATCGACGGTCCGGGCGGCAGGTCGGTCGTGCGCTGGTACGAGGTCGTGCCATGGTCCGCGACGCCACTGCGGCAGACTGGGGATGTCTCGAGTCCGAGCGACTTCATGTTCAACGGAGCCATCTCACCGACGACGGCCGGCGACAGCGCGGTGGTCTTCTACAACCGCGGCGGGAGCGCGCAGCTGCCCGTCATCGGTGCCGTGAGCCGCACTTCGTCGACGCCGCTCGGCACAATGGACCCCGGCGAGCTGCTCCTCGGCACGAGCAGCGCACTCGACCAGGATTTCAGCTGCTCGACCGCCACGCCCTGCCGCTGGGGCGACTACGCCGGAGCCTCCCCCGATCCGCTGAACGCCAATGTGGTGTGGGGCTCGAGCCAGGTAACCGGGGCGTGCTTCATCATCTGTGGCCTCTTCGCGCAATGGCAAACGAGGAACTTCGCCGTTGAAGTGGCCGCGGCGCCACCACCTCCACCTCCCAGTCCGCCCTCCGCCCCGCAGTCACTGACGGCGACCGGCGCTGATGCCAGCGTTACGCTGAACTGGTTGGCGCCCGCCTCTGACGGCGGCTCGCAGGTCACCGACTACACGGTCTACCGCGGCACCAGCCCAGGGTCCGAGGTCCTCATCGCCTCATCGGGCGGTGCCCTGACCTACACCGACACGGGCCTCACCAACGGCCAGCCCTACTACTACGTGGTCCACGCGGTGAACGTGGTCGGTGAGGGACCGGCCTCGAACGAGGCCTCGGCGACGCCGGTTGGCCGGCCGTCCGCCCCGCAATCCCTGACCGCGACCGGCGCTGATGCCAGCGTCAGCCTGAACTGGTTGGCGCCCACATCAGACGGCGGTTCGCAGGTCACCGACTACACGGTCTACCGCGGCACGAGTCCAGGGACCGAGGTCCTCATCGCGTCATCGGGTGGCGCCCTGACCTATACCGATACGGGCCTCACCAACGGTCAGCCCTACTACTACGTGGTCCACGCGGTGAACGTGGTCGGTGAGGGACCGGCCTCGAACGAGGCCTCGGCCACGCCACAGCCCTCCATCACCCCGCCGTCCGCGCCGCGCAACCTGGCTGTCGCACCCTTCCGGCCCCACGGGCTAGGGCTGACCTGGCTGGCCCCGCTCACCGATGGCGGCAGCGACGTGACCGCGTATCAGATCTGGCGCGGGACCGCGCCGGGCGCCGAGACCCTCTACGTGACCGTTGGCGCCGTCACCGGCTACACCGATGCCGGAGCCACAAACAAGCGGGTTCGCTACTACTACGTGGTTCGCGCTGTCAACACCGTCGGCGCAGGGCCGCCCTCGAACGAGGTGAACGCGCTCGGACGCTGAGTCACGGCAGTTGCCGGCAATAGAGTCGCGGAGTACGCTCGGTCTTCCGCTGAAATCCCGAGTTGCTCGTGCACCCCCTCTACGCCCACGTCCGTGCCGCGCGTCTGCTTGTTGCGCCTCTGCTGTCACTTGCCGTGATGGCCGTGATGCCGCAGCTGGCCGCCGCGACCACGCCCTTGGCGCCCGGCAGCGAGGGCGCGACGCCACGTGACCTGTCGCTTGCACGGGCCATCGGAATCGAGTCGGCGCGTGGTGGCAACCCCATCGGCTTCGACATCTCTTACCCGCAATGCGGTGGGCCGTTCCCGTCGCAGGCCGCGTTGGCGATCGTCGGGGTCAACCATGGCCTCGTGTTCAGAGCGAATCCGTGCCTGGGTGCAGGCGAGGGGCCGAGTGAGCTGGCATGGGCGGGGATGCACGCACAGTTCTACGCGAACACGGGCAACCCCGGGCCGGATCTGTCGAGCCACTGGCCAGATGGGCAGACCTCTCCGCGCGAATGCAATACCGCCAGCTCGCCCGGCAGCGACACGGTGGACTGCGCCTACGACTACGGTTGGAACGCCGCCGCGGATTCGTACGTCTCCGCAGTTCGGGCCTACGTCTCGCTCGGCTGGGCGGATGCGGATGCGGAGCGGACGCCGGTCGCCAACCAGTGGTGGCTGGACGTCGAGACGGGGAACAGCTGGCGGGCCGACGCGGCGCTCAACGTCGCGTCACTCCAGGGTTCGGTCGACTACCTCGAGTACGTCGGCGTGGTCGGCGTCGGCTTCTACAGCACCGGTCTGCAGTGGGGCCAGGTGACCGGAGGCAGCTCGGCATTCTCCGAATACCGCAGCTGGGTGGCGGGCGCCCGCTCCCTGCACGGCGCAAAGGATCGTTGCGTGGGGTCCGGATTTACCGGCGGCGGCGTGACCATGTCCCAATACATCGCCCACGGCTTCGACGCCAATTACCTCTGCTGACACGGCCCGCAGCTCTCGAAGCGCGAACTCGCCGACCAGAGACGGCGGCCGGAACGAACTAGGTAAGGGGCTCTGCCCCGGGAGCGGTCACCGGGGAGTGGCGAATCGCGCCACGGTCCCCGATCCATTCTGCGGGCGGGGTCACCCAGTACAGCGCCATCTGGTTGAGGCGAAACGCGTAACCAGAACGCAGGCGCACGAACGCGTTCCAGGCCCCCTCGGCCTCGGTCAGCCGCCATCCCGCAGCCGCCAGGCGGTCACGCGCCGCATTGAACTCGGCGCGCTCGACGAGAGCGAGGGGCGTATTCGGCCAACCGAAGAAGTTGGCAAGGTCCTCCACGAAGTGGCTGCCAACCCGCTCAGCCATGAGCGCCTCACCAATTGGTCCATTTTCAATGGTGGTCAGCGTCAGCGCCGCGGCGTCAAGGACCGCGCCCAATGCGCTCACCCACGAGACGTCGTCGTGCGAGGAGCGGAAGTAGGCGAGGATCGGGTATGCGACGTGCGTGTCCAGGACCTCAGCGGCCCACGCCTCCCACTCCACGAAGAATGGCGCGAGGGCCGACCGCATCGCTGGGTCACCGTAGCTCTCGAGCAGCGCGATGCCGGAGGGCGGGGCTCCGGCCCTCGCCTCGAGTCGCACCACCAGGATCTCGCGGCGCTGGAACGAGCCATACAGGCTGAAGAGGTAGGTGATGCCCAGGGCCACGATTCCCAGGCCTAGCCCGCCTGCGATCACCGCAGCAACGCGGGCCAGGCCGTGCGTGGCGGCGATGTCCCCGAAGCCGATGGTGAGCACCGAGGTCCCGGCGAAGTAGAGGGCCGATCCGAGGTCCGGCGTGGGTGAGATGCCCTCTCGAAGTGAGTACATGACCAGCCCGAAGCCGATCACCATCCCTACCATCCAGGTCACCAGCACCAGCAGAACGATGGCCGGCGCGTATGAGCCCAGGATCTTTTCGCGATCGACGGAGGTCGAGCGACGCTGCGCTCGCCAGCTCCAGACCGGCCAGCTCAATCGGATCATGTTGCGCGCGATCCGGACGCGCGTCGAGGAGGGCCGCGGCAGCACCACGGTCTGGAAGATGTCCCACAGGACCAGGCCGATGAGCAGAACGCCGCCCACCCCCAGGGCGAGGCCGCCAAGCCAATCGCTCACAGTGGCGCGCAATCCATCAGCGGTCTATCAACATACCCGACCGATAGCCTCCGCTTTCGGGGCTGAGCCGCAATCTTGGGGAGAGGTGTCGAGGCACCGCCGGATCATCGCAGACGGTGCATGGTGGTGGTGGCGGGACGAGGATGCCGTCAGGCGTTCGTCCCGGATGGTGTCCGTAGGCCGACTGCGAGGCGCCGGGTGCTCGGTAGGCTGCGGTTCGGTGAGTTTGAGGGCGGTGCGTCCGCGCACCGTCAAACAGCGCGCGGCAGTTCCGCGGCATTACTCTGGTAGTACTTTTTTCTTACTCTAGCGGCTACACTTCACAAACGTCCGCCTTTGGGGCTCTGTACCCGTGCGCCCACCGGCTGGACACCATCAGAGGCTGAAAGGGATCATGCGAGACCATCGAACTCTTCGACTCGTCAGTGTCCTGACGATCACGGCCGCATTAACGTTTAGCGTCTTCGCCAGTGCCGCCCTAGCCGGCACCCCTGCCGGATGGTCCGCGGCAGCTGTCGCGAGTCCCACGAAGGTTTCCGCCAATGACACGGCCGGATTTAAGGTGACCTTCACCAATAGTGGCCCGAGCAACATCTCAAAACTCTTCCTGGTAGCAAGTGCCGTAGGCTTCGTGGAGGCCCCCTCGCCAAGCCAGGGACAGTGCAATGCCACCGGTCCGCTGTGGTGCAGTTTTGGCGCAGTCAACGCAGGCACAACCGTCGACGTCACGGTTGTCTACGCCACCGGCACCGCCGACAAGTCGGTCAACTTCGAGTTCAACACCACGGGTGTCGCCGCGGATAAGAACAACAAGAGCCATGGCGACGCGCTCAAGTTGCCGACCACGACTGCGCTGGTCAGCGCCTCCAACCGCGATTTCGCCGGCCGGTTCAT
>JALYLE010000017.1 GCA_030774375.1 Chloroflexota bacterium
GCTCCTTGAGGACCTGGGAGAAGCCGATGATTGCGTTCAGGGGGGTTCGCAATTCGTGCGACATGGTGGCCAGGAACTCCGACTTGTGCCGGCTGGCAGTTTCGAGTTCCTCGTACAGGCGTCCCAGTTCGTCGTTCATCCGGTTGAGGTGCGAGGCCAGCGCGCCGAGCTCGTCGCGGTTGGAGACCTCAACGTGGCTTGAGAAGTCACCCGATGCGATCGCCGCAAGGCGGGTCTCCATCCGCCTGATAGGCCCGATGATCGACCACGAAAGAACGTAACCGAGTAGCAGGGCCAAGATGATGCTCCCGACCGCGACGATGATGAAGAGATCCCGCGATGCAGTGAATGACCTCCGATTCTGGTCGATCATCGTGTTGGTGGCACTTTGGGTGGCGGCCACGAGCGCGCCTGTGAGATCCAGGAGACGATTGGCAAGCGGCTCGGCATCGGTGCGTTGGATGTGGATGCCGGCAATGGGATCGAGAATCGGATCCCCTCCCGGCCCGTCGAGCTCGGCGATCCTCGTCATCACCGCGGAGAGTTGAACGCGTAGTTTCCGGATCAGCGCGAGGGTGTTCTGCTGATCGCCGGGAGGCACGAACCCAAGGCGCGCGACATCGGCAGCCATGTCCAGCTCGAGGAGCGTGGAGCGGATTGTTCGGTCAAGGGGCAGCAGACCGGCGGCGCTGTCGACCCCGCTGGGGCCTACGGCCCGCTGTCCCAGCAACTTGCGAACCTGCGCTGCGACGGTCTGCAGATCGTGGTACGCGGTAGCTCGTTGCTGCAACGCGCCGAGCGAGACGATCCTGTCGTTGGAATCGCCGATGACTCGCAGGCCCAGAACGCCCACGAGGATGAGCAGGAGAACTGGACCGACGAAAGTGACCAGCAACTTGGCCTGAACCGTGGCGGGCACCCGCCCGACGGCTCGCACCAGCGGATTGTCGGCCCGGCTCAGCCCCCGGCGCTGTCTAGGGTCGCCGTCCTCCTGCGCCGTCGTCGCCATCGGCGCCGCCCTCCTGCTGCTCGCGGCCGGCCATCTCGCCCGGGGCGCTCGGCCCGCTCATCATCGGCGCCCTGCTCGTGTATAACACGACGCCGCGGTCGGCTGGCTGACAGGTTGGCGTAATCGCGAGCGACGGCATCCGGCCGTCACGATGGTCCTATCGGGCCATGGCTGCCGCGCTCCCGCATCCGTAGGGTGCGCGGTAATGACGGCGGACCACGCGGCCCTGGCGTCGACGGCTCTCCCTACGACGCGGCGGCGGCTCGCCTGGGATGGCGCGCCGGCGAGCCTCGCGCCAGTCCTCGCGGGCGGGGCGTTGGTAGCCGTGCTCGTCGCGGTCAGCCTCCTCGACCCCTCCCGCGCCGCGATCTGGCCCGAGATCGAGCTGACCGTGGTGGGGATGGCCGCCCTGGCGACTCTCGTCCAGGGCACCCGCGTCGCAGCCACGCAAATCGACCGCTGGGTGCGTGCCGCGGTCGCGGTCGCTGCCGTCTTCTACCTGCTCGGCCAACTCGACCGCCTCGCCGAGCTGCTCGGAGGCGTTGAGCTTGGGACGGCGCTGGACGCCATCCCGGTGGCAGGCCTGCTTCTCGCCATCTCGTCGTGCTGGTGGTTCGTCCTGCGCGGACGGTTCAGCGCAATCGATCAGGTGGCCATCAATCTCGACTCAGCCGCGGTTTTCTTCGCGGCTACCGCCGCCGTCCTGCTGGCCCTCGGTGGCCAGGTCCACGACACGGACTCGGCCATGCTCCTTGCCTACACGATCGTCTTCGCGGGCGCCTTCGGAGCCACGCTGGTCCTGAACCTCGCCACCACGCCGCGCCGCTTCCTCGGGGGCTGGCTCGTGGTCCTGGCCGGCATACCGTTCGTTGCCATCGGCTTTGCCTGGCGCCTGAGCGCCCTGCCTGATGCCTGGCAGCCATATGGACCCGTGGCCTCATTCGGGCTGCTACTGGCGGCCTACGGTGTCGCCACCTGGACCGCCGAGCTCGATCCCTCGGCGCGATTCCGCAGTCTGGCGCGGCGCATCCGCGCCGCTGTGCCGCTGGCCGCCGTGGGCGTGGTTCCGGTGCTCATCGTGCTCAACCAGCTGTTCATCGGCAAGAACGGCGGAAGCGTGGGCCTCGCCGTCGACTCTTCGCTCGCGGTGGTCCTCATCATCCTGCTCGTCCGCCAGACCATCATCCTCCGCCAGCGCGACCGGATTGCCGAAGAGGCCCATCAGTCCGCGGGACGAGAGCGGGCCCTCCGCGAGGAGATAAGTGTCAGTGAGCAGCGCTTCCGGACACTCGTCTCCAACTCCTCCGACGTGTTCCTGATCATGAGCAGCGACGGGACCGTGACCTACCAGAGCCCGGCCATTGAGCGCGTCCTCGGATATCCGCAGGATGAGCGAGTCGGGCGACAGATCTTCGAGCTGACCCACCCGGACGACATCGGCTTCGTGCAGACCGTGATCCGCGAGCTCATGCTCTCGCCCAATGCCCAGCGCACGGTCGAGCTGCGCAGCCGCCACGCCGACGGCTCGTGGCGGACGCTCGAGGCGACCGCCAGAAACATGGTCATGGATCCGGCCATCGGCGGCGTGGTGGTGAACTACCGCGATATCACCGAGCGCAAGATCCTCGAAAGCCAGCTCATCCACCAGGCGTTCCACGACCCGCTGACCGGGCTGGCCAATCGGGCCCTCTTCATCGACCGCGTGAGCCATGCCCTCCGCCGCCGTGGAGACACGACCGGCATCGCGGTGCTCTTCATGGACCTCGACGACTTCAAGACCGTCAACGACAGCCTCGGACACGGCGCGGGCGACCAGGTCCTGATGGCCGTCTCCGAGCGACTCCTTGCTTGCGTGCGACCAGAGGACACCGTCTCTCGGCTGGGTGGCGATGAGTTCGCGGTGCTCATCGAGGACGGACCGACCACGAGCGGGGAGGAGGTTGCCGGGCGCTTCATCGCCGCGTTGCGTACGCCGTTCGAGGTCGCGGGCAAGCAGGCGCATCTCAGCGCCAGCATCGGCATCGCCTTCAACGGCGCCGAGGTCCGCAGCGCCGACGATATCCTGCGCAACGCGGACGTCGCGATGTACACCGCCAAAGGGCGTGGGAAGGGGCGCGTCGAAACATTCGAGGTGAGCATGCATGCCGCCGTTGTGGCTCGTCTTGAGCTCCGGGCTGACCTCGAGCACGCCCTGGAGCGTGGTGAGTTCCGCCTTCG
>JALYLE010000018.1 GCA_030774375.1 Chloroflexota bacterium
GACCCGAAGCTGAAGGGGAAGCAGTAACGTGACGCTCACTGACGATCAGAACCGGGCTGCGGAGGAGCCCGCCGTCACCGAGCTTCCCGAGAACGTCTCAATCGCGACCGAAGAGGGGAGAAAGCTCGCCGAGCAGCTGGCTGACGCGGACCGCAGTCACGCCAAGCGGCTGCTCGAAGTGCGCAACCTCTCGACGCAATTCTTCACCCGGGACGGCACCGTCCACGCGGTCGACGACGTCAGCTTCGAGCTCGACTACGGCGAGACCCTGGGCCTGGTAGGGGAGTCGGGTTGCGGGAAGAGCGTCACCGCGCTCTCGCTGGTGCGCCTCGTTCCGTTCCCGCCGGGCCGCATCGTTTCGGGCGAGATCATCTTCGACGGCATCGATGTCATGAAGCTCTCCAACGAGGAGATGCGCCTGCTGCGCGGAAAGAAGATCGGCTTCATCTTCCAGGACCCGCTCACCAGCCTGAATCCCACCCTCCCCATCGGCTTCCAGATCGCCGAGTCGGCGCGCATTCACCTGGGGCTCTCGCGCAAAATGGCGGCCGATCGCGCTGTCGAGCTCCTCTCCAAGGTGGGCATCCCGCGCGCTCGCGAGCGCCTGGGTGACTACCCGCACCAGTTCTCGGGCGGCATGCGGCAGCGGGTGATGATCGCCATCGCTCTGGCCTGCGACCCGATGCTGTTGCTCGCCGACGAGCCGACGACGGCCCTGGACGTCACCATCCAGGCCCAGATCCTGGAGCTGATCCGCTCCCTCTCGGAAGAGTTCGGCACCGCGGTCATCCTGATCACCCACGACCTGGGCATTGCGGCCGGGATGTGTCACCGAGTGAACGTCATGTACGCTGGCCGGATCGTGGAGACCGGCCTGGTAGATGACATCTTCGAGCATCCCCAGATGCCGTACGCATGGGGCCTCCTGGGCTCCCTGCCGCGCATCGACGAGGAGCGTGGCACGCGACTGCGGACGATCGAGGGAATGCCCCCGGACCTGATCAACCCCGGTGGCGAGTGCCGCTTCTCACCGCGCTGTGCCTACGCTCGTGACAAGTGTCGAGAGGCCGAGCCGGAGCTCGGCCCGCGCGCCGAGCCCGGACACCTCGCACGCTGCTGGGCCACCGAGCGGGGAGGATGGCTCAATGGCGGCCAGTGAGGCGCTGACGCCGCAGGCCGCCCCTGCGGCTACCCCGGGCAAGGAGCTGGTCCAGGTCGAGAACCTGAAGGTCTACTTCCCGATCCTGGGCGGCATCCTGCAGACGGTTCGCGGCCATGTCCGCGCCGTCGATGACATCAGCTTCGAGATCCGAAAAGGCGAAACGCTGGGCCTCGTCGGCGAGTCCGGTTGCGGCAAGACCACCACCGGCCGGGCCATCATCCGGTTGCGAGACGTGACCGCAGGTCGCGTCCGCTTCGACGGCGAGGACCTCTCCGCCATGTCGCGCGGCGACCTGCGGCGCATGCGGCGTCGGATGCAGATCATCTTCCAGGACCCGTACGGGTCGCTGAATCCGCGCATGACGGTGGGCTCCATCATCGCGGAGCCAATCGAGACGCATAACCTCGCGCGTGGAGCCGCCAAGGTTGAGCGGGTCAAGGAGCTCCTGCGGCTCGTGGGGCTGAACCCGAACTACACGAACCGCTATCCACACGAGTTCTCGGGCGGCCAGCGGCAGCGCATCGGCGTGGCGCGCTCGCTTGCGGTCGAGCCGGAGTTCATCGTCTGCGATGAGCCGATCAGCGCCCTCGACGTCTCGATCCAGGCGCAGGTCCTGAACCTGCTGATCGAGCTGCGTGAGCAGTTCGGCCTCACCTACCTGTTCATCGCCCACGACCTCTCGGTCGTGCGTCACATCAGCGATCGGGTCGGGGTCATGTACCTCGGCAAGCTGGTGGAGATCGGCCCACCCTCGGCGATCTACGAGACGCCAGCCCATCCCTACTCGCGGGCCCTCCTGTCCGCCGTGCCGATCCCCGATCCGAAGGCGGAGCGGCGGCGAAAGCGCGTGATCCTGACCGGCGACGTCCCGTCACCGGCGAATCCGCCGTCCGGCTGCCGCTTCCATACCCGATGCTGGCTTTACGAGCGCCTCGGGCGCCCGGAGAATTGTCGAGAGGTGGAGCCAGAGCTGCGCGTGGTCGGCAACGACCATCGCGCGGCGTGCCACTACGCCGAGGAGGCGCTGAAGAGTGACGTTGGCGTCGCTCGGGTTGGCGACGAGGAGGAAGGGTACACACGCTTCGTGCCGCCCCCTCCGCCCGCCCAACCGGCCGTCACCACAGCAGCCTCGGCGGCAATGGAGAGTTGATGAAGGCGCGCGCACGAGGAGCGCCGGGCCAGTAACGGGGGAAGCAAACCCGGTAACCGCACGGGGTGCGGCCATCGGTCCATCACATCGGACGCCGTCGTGACTTGGGGCCAGGGGCCGGCGCGACGCAACGAAGGACAGTAGCGGAGGGTTCCGAATGCATCGCTGGAGATTCCTCTCCACCATCATGGCACTGGGCCTCGTGCTCGCCGCATGCGGCGGCGGGGCAAGTCCGACGCCCGGGGCAAGCGCCAGTTCGGGCGCACCGCTTCCGCCGTTCACGGCCACGAGCTATCCAGCCGCCGCCGCGGCTGACTGCAAGGCGCCCAAGGACGCGAAGCACGACGCCTACACCGGCGAGTTCAAGCAGATCAAGGCACTCGATCGGTACACGGTCGAATTCGACCTGTGCGGCCCGGACATCGCGTTCCTCTCGAAGGTCGCCTTCAGCGCCTTCCCGATCAACGACACCGCCTGGCTCGACGCGCATTCGAAGGACAAGTCGATCGTCCAGAAGCCGAATGGCACCGGGCCCTACTTCCTCAAGGAGTGGGTGAAGGGCGATCACATCACGCTCCAGGCCAATCCCGACTATTGGGGCGAGAAGGTCAAGAATCAGACCGTCATCCTCAAGTGGAGCACCGAGTCGGCCCAGCGCCTCGTCCAGCTGCAGAGCGGTGACGCCGACGGGATCGACAATGTCGGCAAGGAAGATCTGGCGGCCGTCACGGCGGACACCAACCTCAAGCTTTTCCCGCGCGAGGGCCTCAACACCCTCTATCTGGGCATGAACGTCCTCGACAAGCCGTGGGATAACGAGAAGGTCCGGCAGGCAATCGCCATCGGGATCGACCGCGACCGCATCGTGAAGAACTTCTTCCCGCCAGGGTCCGAGGTTGCCACCCATTTCGTGCCGTGCGCCGTCAAGTTCGCGTGTGGCGGCGACGACTGGTACACCTTCGACCTGGCCAAGGCAAAGCAGCTGCTCACCGAGGCCGGCTATCCAAACGGCTTCACCACCAAGGTCCAATATCGCAACGTGGACCGCGCCTACGCTCCCAACGTCCCGATCCTCGCCCAGGAGATCCAGACCCAGCTCAAGGCGCTGGGGATCACCGCGACGATCAACGAGCAGGAGTCCGGCACGTTCATCGACAACAACACCGCCGGCAAGCTCGACGGGCTCTTCATCCTCGGCTGGCTGATCGACTATCCGGACATGACCGACTGGATGGACTACCACTTCGGTGCCGGCTCCGGTGAGAAATTCGGCAAGCCATTCGCCGACATCGCGGCGCCGATCACGAAGGGCGCGACCTCGACCACTGACGCCGACCGCGAGGCGGCGTACATCGAGGCCAACAACCTGATCAAGCAGCACGTGCCGATGGTGCCGATTGCCCACGCAGGTTCGGCGACGGCGTACAAGGCCGATGTCGTGGGGGCGCACTCCTCGCCGCTCACCAACGAGAACTTCAACGTCATGAAGCCCGGCGACCGGGACTCCCTCGTCTTCGTGCAGGGTGCCGAACCGCTCGGCCTGTACTGCCCTGACGAGACGGACGGCGAGTCGCTGCGGACCTGCCTGCAGATCAACGATTCGCTGTATGGCTTCGAGGTGGCCGGTACCAAGCCGATACCTGCCCTGGCCACGGCGTGCACCCCGAACACTGACTTCACGGTCTGGACCTGCAAGCTGCGCCAGAACGTGAAGTTCCACGAGGGCGGCCTGCTCGACGCCAACGATGTGGTCGAGAGCTATGCCGTCTCATGGGACGCGGACAACCCGCTTCACGTAGGGCGGTCCGGCGCGTTCGACTACTTCCCAGGGCTCTTTGGTGGCTTCCTGAACCCGCCCATCCCCAAGCCGGAGTAAGCGGCGCGGGGTTCAGCCTCAACGCGAGGGGC
>JALYLE010000019.1 GCA_030774375.1 Chloroflexota bacterium
ACCAGTCCCATCGACTGGGTGAAGAGCGTCGCCACCTTCGTCTCCACGAACCTGAACAGTGCGAACAACCCGGCGCTGTACGGCAGCCTCTATTTCCTGCTGGTCGTCTTCTTCACCTACTTCTACACCGCCTTCCAGTTCAAGCCTGACCAGACCGCCGATTTCTTACGCAAGAACGGCGGCTTCATCCCCGGCATTCGGCCCGGCCGGCCGACGGAAGAGTTCCTCGCGCGGATCACCAACCGGATCACGCTGGGCGGCGCCGTCTTTCTGGGCACCCTCGCGGTCCTGCCCATCATTGTCTCGGCAGCGATCCCCGGCACCGCCGCGCTCCAGCTGGGCGGGACGAGCATCCTGATCGTGGTGACCGTAGTGGTCGAGACCATGAAACAGCTCGAGGCGCAGATGGTGATGCGCCGCTATGAGGGCTTCATCCGGTGACTTCGCCTGGTCCCGTGTCGGGAGCCGACGACGGCCGCCGGATCCTGGTGCTGATGGGAGCAGCCGGGGCAGGCAAGGGGACCCAAGCTGCGATCCTCTCCGAACGATTGGGGTTGCCGCACCTGGCCTCCGGCGACCTCTTTCGGGCTGCGCTGCGGGATGGGACCCTGCTGGGAGAACGCGCCCGCGAGTACATGGAGCGTGGCGAGCTGGTGCCCGACGAGATCACGATCGAGATGGTCATGGCTGAGCTCGCCAAGCCGAGCGCTGCGCACGGCGCGATCCTCGATGGTTTTCCGCGGACGGTGACCCAGGCCAGGGCGCTGGATGCCACGCTCGAACGGCAGGGTGAGAAGATCAGCCGCCTGCTCTACATCGATGTGCCGCAAGAGGAGCTCGTCGAACGGCTCTCCGGGCGCTGGGTCTGTCCGACCTGCGGCACGGTGTACCACAACGTTTCCGATCCGCCTGCCGTGCCAGGAATCTGCGACCGGGAAGGCTCGCGCCTCGTCCAGCGCGACGACGACCGGCCGGAGGTCGTGCGCGCGCGCCTGGCCCAACAGATACCTCCAATGCTCGAGGTCATCGCGCACTACGACCGCAACGGGATCGTGTCGCGCGTCGACGGCAAGCGGTCGATCGAGGAGGTGACGGCCGCGATCATGGACACGATCGGATCCGACGGGGCGGCGGCGGCGGTTCCAGCGCGGACAACGGACGGCGGTTGACCGATGAGCATGCCGGCGGAGCGTCCGATGGTGACCATCAAACGACCCGACGAGATCGCGCGGATGCGGCAGGCGGGCCTCATCCTCGTGGATACCCTCGACGTCCTGAAGGCGGAGCTGCGACCCGGGATCACCAGCGCGGACCTGGACGCGATCGCGGAGCGGATGATCCGCGATGCGGGCGCGATCCCCTCGTTCAAGGGATATGGCAGCGGGCCGCCGTTCCCCGCGTCGATCTGCGTGAGCATCAATGACGAGGTCGTTCACGGCATCCCGTCGCGCGTCAGGCACCTCTTCGAGGGCGACGTGGTGAGCATCGACATCGGCTGCATCTACTCTGGATGGCACGCCGACTGCGCCCGCACCTGGGCGATCGGCACGCCCTCAAGAAAGGTGCAGCTGCTCATCGATACGACCCGGCGCGGGATGGAAGCCGGGATCGCCGCGGCCGTTCCCGGCAACCGATTGGGCGATGTCGGGGCAGCGATCGAGGCGGTCGCCCACGAGCAGGGCTACGGGATTGTGCGGCCCTTCGTGGGCCACGGGATCGGAACCGCCATGCACGAGGAGCCGTCGGTGCCGAACTACGGCCGGCGCGCCACGGGGATGCGCATCGAGGCGGGAATGTGCTTCGCGATCGAGCCGATGTTCAACCTGGGCGGCGACGGCGTGGCCGTCCTCGATGACGGCTGGACGGTCGTGACCGCCGACGGCAGCCTATCGGCGCACTTCGAGAACACGATCGCCGTGCGTGACAGCGGGCCCGAGGTCCTCACCGACCGATAACCCGGTTGCACGCGTGCGCGCGCCCGCCAACAACCGGTCGACGGCGGCCCTCCGATCGGTCGTAATGAAACCGTCAGCGACGTGGTGCACCATCGCGCCATCGGCACACCCGAGCGAACCTGATGCGGCCATCGAAAGGAGCACTTCGTGAGCACCCTCCAGCGCTTCCTCGCAACCCGCCCGGCCGCGCACGATTTGCCGACCTATGAGGGCCGCCAGCTGGCGAACCCAGACGAGGAGGTCTTCGACCAGGGCCTAGCATTCGACCTCGAGACGGTGATGGTGCGCCGCCAGGTGCTGCGGCTCATTGGCGTGGCGAGCACCGGGACGGGCCTGCTGGCCCTCGTCGCGTGCCTCCCTTCGGCGGGCAGCCCGTCCACCGCGGCGTCACGTTCGTCGTCTTCAGCGACCTCGTCCGCGGCCTCCTCATCGGGCACCGCCAGCTGCGAGACGATCCCCGAGGAGACGGCCGGTCCCTATCCTGGCGACGGCTCAAACGGACCCGACGTTCTGAGCCAGAGCGGCGTCGTGCGCAGCGACATCCGATCCAGCTTCGGCAACGCATCGGGTGTGGCGCAGGGCATTCCGCTCAGCATCAAGCTCACGATCCAGAACGTGGGCAACTCCTGCGCGCCACTCGCCGGTGCCGCGGTCTACCTCTGGCACTGCGATCGGGATGGCAACTACTCGCTCTACAGCCAGGGCGTCACAAACCGGAACTATCTTCGGGGCGTGCAGGAAACCAACAACGCCGGCCTGGTCACGTTCCAGAGCATCTTCCCAGCCTGCTACTCGGGGCGCTGGCCGCACATCCACTTCGAGGTCTACCCAAGCCTCGAAAACGCAGCGAGCGCCGCCAACAAGATCGCGACCTCACAGATCGCGCTGCCAAAAGACACGTGCGATCAGGTCTACGCGACGGACGGCTACAGCCAGAGCGTGCGGAGGCTCGCTCAGACGAGCCTTCAGACCGATAACGTCTTTGGCAACGATGCTGGCGTCCGGCAGCTCGGAGCAGTTAGCGGGAGCCTCGACGCCGGGCTGGTCGTCGCGCTGACGGTTCCGGTGAAGGCCTGATCGCCCTCTGCGCCAGACGGTGGTTGTCATTGCCGCACGGATAGCGGCTGATGCACACTGCGCCGCGTGACGCGGGCGCGGAGGAAGCCCGATCGCTATCTGACCACGGTGCTCTTCACCGACATCGTGGATTCGACGCGGTTGGCCAGCGAACTGGGAGATCGGCGGTGGCGCGATCTGCTCGAGCTGCATCACGAGCTGATTCGCAGAGAGCTGCGCCGGTTCGGCGGACGCGAGATCGATACAGCCGGTGATGGGTTCTTCGCCGCGTTCGACGCGCCGGCACGGGGGGTCGCCTGCGCCCTGACGATTGCCGAGGCAATGCCTGAGCTTGGGATCCAGGTACGCGCCGGTATGCACACGGGCGAGGTCGAGGAGGCCGACGGCAAACTTCGCGGAATCGCCGTGCACATCGGCGCCAGAATTGGTGCGGTGGCCGGGGCGGGGGAGGTGCTGACGTCGGCAACCGTGCGCGATCTCGTTGTCGGTTCGGGGATCGACTTCGAGGATCGCGGGACGCGCGAACTCAAGGGCGTCCCTGGCGAATGGCACCTGTACTCAAGCAGCCAAGGCACCAGGTTCCGCGAGGAGTTCCCGATCAGCGGCGGGACCGCGGGCCGCGAAGCCGCGGCGGTGCGCGACACGATCAAGCAGCGCGCTCGCCGCCGCAGGATAGCGATCGCCGGAGCCGGTGTCGTGACGGTTGTCGCGGCAGGCGCGGTCGCGTTCGCGATCACCCGGCCTCCCCCCTCGCTCGCCGGCGTGGATGCAAACACCGCGGCGGTGATCGATGCCGCCAGCGGCCGGATTCTGGCGCAGGTGGCCGTAGGCACCCGGCCGGACGGCATCACCTTCGGCGAGGGGGCGATCTGGACCGCGAACACCTCCGACGGCACGGTGTCTCGGATCGCCCCACGCACCAGGGCGGTCGTCCAGACCATCGAGGTCGGAGCCGCTCCCAGCGGTCTCGCCACCGGGTTCGGCTCTGTCTGGGTGGCGAACAGTGGCGACAGGACCGTGTCGCGTATCAACGCGGCCACAAACCGAGTCGTCCAGACGATCACCGTCGGCAACGGCCCGACCGCTGTGGCGACAGGAGCGGGGGCGGTCTGGGTGACGAATGCCATCGACGGGACCCTCT
Source organism: Chloroflexota bacterium (assembly GCA_030774375.1). The sequence goes on from JALYLE010000019.1 coordinate 4,174, forward strand.
CGCGGATCGATCCTGCCGCGGGGAGAGTCTCGGGCATGTTCCACGTCGGAGCTTCGCCGGGTGCAATCGCCGCGAACGATTCGGCGGTGTGGATCGCAAACTCCGATGCGGGAACCATTTCGAAGATCGATCCGGTTTCCGGCAGTACGCTGGCGTTGGTCGCCGTCGGTAATGGCCCCAGGGCCCTCACCTTTGCCGGTGGGGCGGTCTGGGTTGCCAACGGGTTGGATGGAACGGTCTCCCGCATCGATCCGGGATCCAATAGGGTGACTGCCACTATTGAGGTCGGCCAGGGACCCAACGCCATCGTGGGGTCGCCCGGCCATCTGTGGGTTGGCTGCGCCCTCGACAGTGGGGTGTACGAGATCGACCCGGCTACGAACGCGGCGACGCGCATCAACGTCGGCGGCGCCCCGCAATCCCTGGCCATTGCAGACGACGAGCTGTGGTTCAGCGCACGTGCCTCCGCGGCCACCCACCGCGGGGGAACCCTCCGCGTCGTCGGGTCCGACCCTTTCGATTCGATCGATCCCGCCGTTGCCTTCGCCGTGAGCTCGTGGTCAGTCCTGAGTATCACGAACGACGGTCTCGTCGCCTTCCAGCGGACGGGCGGGATCGCCGGTGCGACGCTCGTACCGGATCTGGCGGCTTCCCTTCCGCAGGCCACGGATGGCGGCACGACCTATACCTTCCAGCTTCGTCCCGGCCTCAGGTACTCGGACGGACAGCCCGTGAAGGCAGACGACCTCCGCCGGGCGATCGAGCGTGTCTATGAGGTTCCTCCAACCCTGGATGCGGCGACTGGAACGCAGTTCTACGAAGGGATCGTGGGCGCGGCCGATTGCGCGCGACACCTCGGCACGTGCGATCTCTCAGAGGGCATCATCACCGACGATGCGGCCGGGACGGTGACCTTCCACCTGACGGCAGCCGATGGGGACTTCCTTCAAAAGCTGGCACTGCCCTTTGCGTCGGCCGTGCCTGCGAGCGTGGCGAACCGCGACGCGGGCGATCGGCCCGTACCCGCGACGGGGCCGTACATGATCGCCTCGTACAACCGGAACGAGATCCGGTTGGTCCGCAACCCGCGCTTCCAGGAATGGTCAAGGCTGGCGAAGCCTGGCGGCTACCCGAACGAAATGGTCTGGACCATCGTGCCGACCGTCGATAAGCAGCTGGACATGATCGTGGATGGCTCGGCCGACGTCGCGACCGGGTCGCCGTTCAACCGGCCTGATCCAACTCGCATCGATCAGCTCCGTGCTCAGTATCCGGCGCAAGTCCACACGTGGGTGAGCGGCACGATCTTCTTCTCGATGAACACGCAGCTGCCGCCATTCGACAAGCGCGACGTGCGACTCGCGGTGAACCTGGCGCTCGATCGCAGCAAGCTGGTCGACCTCTTGGGCGGAACCTTGCAGGCAGAGGCGACGTGCCAGGTCTTATTGCCCAACACGCAGGGCTACGAGCCCTACTGCCCGTACACCGTAAATCCAAACCCAGGCGGAACGTGGACGGCGCCCGATGGCGTTGCTGCGCGCAAGCTCGTTGCCGCTTCCGGGCGCGCCGGCACGCCGGTAACCGTCGCAGTCTTCGGCCGTTTCGTGGGGGTGGGCGAATACATCGTCAGCGCGCTGAACGATCTCGGGTTCAAGGCGACCCTGCGGAAGGCCGATCGGGATGCGCTCCTCGCCGAGCTGTTCGACCCCGCCAGGGGGCCCAAGATCCAGTCTGTCGTGCTCGCCTGGTTTCCCGATTTCCCGGCCCCGTCCAGCACGATCTTTCCCCTGTTCAGATGCAAGGTCCCTGGCAACTTCTCGCGCTTCTGCGACGCAACCGTCACGGCGCGGATCAGTGATGCAGCCGACCTCCAGCAGCGGGATCCCGCTGCCGGGGGCCAGGCGTGGGCTGCGGCCGACCGCTCGATCGTCGATCTCGCGCCCATGGCCGCATTAGTCAACCAGCGGGAGAGCACGTTTGTATCCGAGCGGGTCGGCAACTACCAACATCACCCCGAGTGGACGACCTTGTACGACCAGCTTTGGGTGAAGTAGGGTCCGCCGATCGCGCCAGGCACGAACTGAGCCACCACGCCAGATGGGGCGCCTTGCGTGGGACTGAGGGAGAGCGGTATACTCCTCTTTCCGTGGGTCGCCCTGAGCGGCGGCCTTTCGCTTTGTCCCACAGGACAGTTTCCATTCAGTCGATCGAGGGTGCGTAGCGCTTGGCGAAGAAGGATGCAATCGAAGTGGAAGGAGAGGTGATCCTCCCCCTTCCGAACGCGATGTTCAAGGTACGGCTGGAGAACGGGCACGAGGTGCTCGCCCACATCTCCGGGAAGCTGCGCCAGAACTTCATCCGCATCCTGCCCGGCGATACTGTCCGCGTCGAACTGAGTCCCTATGACCTCACCCGGGGTCGCATCACGTACAGGATGAGATGAAGGTTTCTGCCTCGGTCAAGCCCCGCTGCGAGCGCTGCAAAGTCATCAAGCGCAATGGCGTGGTGAGGGTCATCTGCGTCATCCCCAAGCACAAGCAGCGGCAGGGATAGCCGGCTGATGGCCCGTATCGCCGGCGTCGACATCCCGCGCGAGAAGCGCGTGATCGTGGCGCTCACCTATATCCACGGCATCGGTCCAACCTCGGCACGTCAGATCGTGACCGGATCCGGCGTCTCGCCGGATACGCGGACCCGCGACCTCACCGAGGATGAGGTGAACCGCCTGCGCGAGCTCATCGACCGTCGCTACAAGGTGGAAGGCGACCTCCGCCGCGAGGTCAGCATGAATATCAAGCGATTGATGGAGATCGGGTCCTACCGCGGGGTCCGCCATCGTCGCAATCTCCCGGTGCGCGGTCAGCGCACCAAGACGAACGCCCGCCAGCGCCGAGGGGCGCGCAAGACGGTCGGCGTCCGCCGCAAGAAGTAGGCACGCAGGCCAATCGAGATCGGTCTGCCCAAAACAGGAGATCCATGCCTGAACGAAAGCGCGCTGCGCGTCCCAAGAAGCGAGAGAAGAAGAACGTTCCGGTGGGGCACGCCCACGTCCAGTCGACGTTCAACAACACGATCGTGACGATCACCGACACGGGCGGCAACGTCGTCAGCTGGGGGAGCGCCGGCCTGGTCGGCTTCAAGGGCTCACGCAAGAGCACCCCGTATGCCGCCGCGCAGACGGCAGACGTCGCCGCGCGCCGCGCGATGGAGCACGGCATGCGCCAGATCGAGGTCTTCGTCAAGGGTCCTGGCGCCGGGCGCGAGCAGGCGATCCGCTCGCTACAGTCCGCGGGCCTTGAAGTGACGGCCATCACCGACGTGACACCCATTCCGCACAACGGCTGCCGCCCGCCCAAGCGGCGTCGGGTCTAGGCGCATGGCACGCTATACCGACCCGGTCTGCCGCATCTGTCGCCGCGAGGGGCTGAAGCTCTTCCTGAAGGGGAGCCGGTGTTACACGCGCAAGTGCTCGTTCGAGCGCCGCTCGACACCGCCGGGCATGTATGCCCAGCGCCGCCGCAAGGTGAGTGAGTTCGGTCTCCAGCTTCGCGAGAAGCAGAAGGTGCGCAAGAGCTATTCCGTGCTGGAGCGCCAGTTTTCCAACTACTTCCGCAAGGCGGCCCAGCACTCGGGCATGACCGGCGTGAACCTGCTGCGGATGCTTGAGATGCGCCTGGACAACGTCGTCTTCCGCATGGGCTTTGCGTCCAGCCGCGCCCAGGCGCGCCAGCTGGTGACCCACGGCCACTTCGCGGTGAACGGCCGTGCCACGAACATCCCGAGCTTCCAGACCAAGGTCGGCGACCGGATCGAAGTCCGGGAGAACCGGCGCAGCCGCGAATACTTCAAGACCACATCCGAGACCATCAAGTCGGCCCAGATCCCCGAGTGGGTCAGCATCGACGCGGCGAAGCTCGCCGGGACCATCCTGAGCGAGCCGACCCGCGAGCAGATGCCGCTCGAGTTCAACGAGCAGCTGGTGGTCGAGTACTACTCGCGATAGGAGCCTCACCAACCCCATGATCGAACTAGAGACGCCTCGCATTGACGAGGTCGAGTCGACCGGAAATCTCTCCCGCTTCGAGGTGAACCCGCTGCAGGCCGGCTATGGCGTGACGCTCGGCAACGCCCTGCGCCGGGTCCTCCTGAATTCCCTCGAGGGAGCGGCGGTCACCTCGATCCAGATCGCCGGCGTCTATCACGAGTTCAGTACGATCGAGAACGTCAAGGAAGATGTCACCCAGATCGTCCTGAACGTGAAGAAGCTGCGCCTGCGTTCGTTCGCGCGTCATCCGGTCACCCTCAAGCTGATGAAGCGTGGCGCCGGTCCGGTGACTGCCGCCGACATCACCGAGTCGGCGGACGTGGAGATCGTGAATCCGGAGCTCGTGATGCTCACCCTGGACAGCGACGCCGGCTCCATTGAGGCAGACCTGACCGTGGAGACCGGGGTCGGCTACCGGCCGGCGGAGCACACCGAGGACATGCCCATCGGCGTCATCCCGGTCGACGCCATCTTCTCCCCGGTGCGTCGCGTGAACTTCAGCATCGAGAACACACGCGTCGGTCAGATGACGAACTTCGACAAGCTGATGCTCGAGATTGAGACCGACGGCACCACCACGCCCCAGGCGGCGCTCGCCCAGGCGGCCGAGATCCTCGTGCGCGAGTTCAGCCGCTTCACCGAGATCGGCCGCCCCCTTGGTCCGGGCGCGGAGGAGACGAGCGCTCCGATGGCGGCCAACCTCCTCGAGACACCGATCGAGGACCTTGACCTGCCGATGCGGGCTTACAACAGCCTGAAGCGCAACAACATCACCAAGGTCGGCCAGGTGCTGGCCCTCTCCGACGAGGAGTTCCTGCGCATGCGGAACTTCGGGCGCAAGAGCCTCGACGAGCTCAAGGAGCGCCTGGCCCTGCGCGGCTTCATCGTGCCCGAGAGCTCCGCCGTCGACGAGTCCGATCTTCCGGCCTCCGCCGAGCTCGACGAGGCGGTCGCGGCCGAGCTGGACCGCGAGGGATAGGCGCCGATGCCTCACAAGATCGCGGGGCGACGGCTGGGCCGAGCCAGCGACCACCGGATGCGGATGCTGGCGAACCTCGCCGTTGCGATCCTGCGCTACGAGAAGGTGAAGACCACCCAGGCCAAAGCCAGCGAGGTGCGTGGCGTCGTCGATGGCATGATCTCCATCGCAAAGCGTGGCGATCTGAGGGCGCGACGCGCGCTCGTCGCCCAGCTGCCCCACGAGCCACTCATCATCGAGAAGCTGATGGGCGAGATCGCGCAGAAGTACGCGGATCGCACGTCCGGCTACACGCGAATCATCAAGATCGGTCAGCGTCTCGGTGACGCCGCGCCGATCGTGCAGATCGAGCTCGTCTAAGGACGAGGAGAGACATGCCCGCCGGAGCGCCGCGATGCGCTCGGGCGGTGCTCGAATACGACGGGACGGCCTTCGCTGGCTCCCAGGTCCAACCCAACGCGCGGACCGTTCAGGGAGTGTTGGAGGAGGCCCTTAACAGACTGACCGGTGAGCGGGTTCGAATCCGTCTCGCCGGGCGCACCGATGCCGGTGTACACGCTACCGGCCAGGTCGTCGCTTTCTGTCTGCCGCGACGCATCCGGCGCACGGCAGTCGGATGGCGGGAGCTGCAACGACGGCTGAACGCCGTCCTGCCGCCTGATCTGGCGATCCGCTCGCTGCGGTCCGCGGCGGCGGGGTTCGACCCGCGACGCGACGCCGTGGCACGGGTCTACCGGTACCGGATTCGGATGGGCGGGCGGTCACAGCCGCTCGACCGGCATCGTGCGCTCGAGATCGAAGACCGGCTCGACGTCGCAGCCATGGAGGCCGCGGCGAGCGCGCTCGTCGGCGAACGCGACTTCGCGGCGCTAGGCAGCGATGAGCACGGTCGGACCGTCCGGCACCTCGTCGACGTGGCAATCCGTCGGCGCGGTAGCCTCGTCGAGGTCCGCGTGACGGCGGACGCCTTCCTGCGGAGGATGGTGCGCAGTATCGTTGCGCTCCTCCTCGAGGTGGGGCGGGGGAGGCTCGCCGCCGGCGACGTGGTCTCGCTCCTTGGGGCGGGCAAACGGATCCTGGACGGGCGAGCGGCGCCGGCCAAGGGATTGACCCTCGAGAAAGTCATGTATTCGAATACGAGAAAGATCGGGAAGGCAGAGTGCCTCCCGCCATTAGCAGTCAACGAACGGCGAAGACCGGGGCGTACGCCATCGGCTGAGCCAGAGCAGGAAGCAGGAACGTGAAGACCTACGCAGTCAAGGCGAGCGAGATCGAGCGGCGCTGGTGGCTGGTCGACGCGACCGACCAGACGCTCGGTCGACTGGCGACGCGCATTGCCACCCTGCTCGAGGGGAAGCACAAGGCCATCTACTCGCCGCATCTCGACACCGGCGACCACGTGGTGGTGGTG
>JALYLE010000020.1 GCA_030774375.1 Chloroflexota bacterium
TACGAGGTCGAGCACATCGGGAACCACGAGGAGCGTGCCTGGCTGCGCCGCGCGATCGAGTCCGGCGAACACCGCCAACCGCTCTCGCGCGATGAGCAGCGCAGGCTCGCCTCGCAGCTGACCCGGATCGAGGGTCTCGAGCGCTTCCTCCACAAGGCCTACCTGGGACAGAAGCGGTTCAGCATCGAGGGGCTCGACACCATGGTCCCGATGCTGGAGCTGACCTTGAGCATGGCAGCCGAGGGTGGGACGCACCGTGCCGTCATCGGCATGGCCCACCGAGGGCGCCTGAACGTTCTGGCGCACATCGTGGGGATGCGGTACGACGCGATCCTGGCCGAATTCGAGGCTGGCCGTCCCGACGAGGCGGTCCTACCCGAGGAGGAGGCGGGAGCCGACGACGTGAAGTATCACCTCGGTGCATCCGGCACCCTGGCCACGCCGCATGGCGAGGTGGCGGTCAGCGTCATGCCCAATCCATCGCACCTCGAGGCGGTCAATCCGGTCGTCGAGGGACGAGCACGAGCCGAACAGACCGATCGGTCCCACCCGCTGGCGAGCGTCGACACCGCCGTCACGATCCCGATCCTGATCCACGGCGATGCTTCGTTCGCGGCCCAGGGCGTCGTCGCCGAAACCTTCAATCTGTCGCGCCTGCCCGGGTACGCAAACGGCGGCACGATCAACCTGATCGCGAACAACCAGATCGGTTTCACGACCGCGGCCGGCGAGGCGCGCAGCACGACCTATTCCTCGGACCTCGCCAAGGGTTTCGACGTGCCGATCATCCACGTCAACGCCGACGACCCCGAGGCGTGTCTCGCCGCCGCTCGGCTGGCGATGCTGTACCGCGCCGAATTCGACGGCGACGTGGTGATCGACCTGGTCGGCTATCGACGCTACGGCCACAACGAGGCCGATGAGCCCGCCTACACGCAGCCGCGGATGTACAGCGCTATTCGCAAGCACCCCTCCGTGCGCCAGCTGTACGCGGATCGGCTGGCAGCCGCCGGTGTGCTGACCGCCGAGGAGGCCGACGCCGAGGCCAAGGAGCTGGCGCGCGAGCTCGCCGCCCGCCAGGCATCGGTGCGTAAGAAGGCCGCGGAGCCGACCCTCGATCGCGGCAGCGACGCCCTTCCTCGCGAGCTCGTGCAGGAACCGGAGACCGCCGTCGCGGGCGAGACGCTCCGCGATCTCAACGACCAGCTGCACCGTGCACCGGACGGCTTCACTGTCAATCCCAAGCTGGAGAAGCAGCTTGATCGGCGGCGTGCCGCGCTCGATTCGGACGAGCCGCGCATCGAGTGGGGTCACGCGGAGTCACTCGCATTTGGCTCGCTGATACTCGAGGGAATCCCGATCCGGCTGACCGGACAGGACACGGTGCGCGGCACATTCAGCCAGCGACACCAGACCCTGGTCGACGCCGTCACCGGAGACCACTACACACCTGTGCAGCACCTGGAGGAGGCGCGCGCCTCCTTCGAGCTGCACAACAGTCCGCTCTCCGAGTACGCGTGCCTGGGCTTCGAGTATGGCTATGCGGTGACCGCTCCCGAGGCGCTCGTGCTGTGGGAGGCTCAGTTCGGCGACTTCGCCAACGGGGCGGAGATCATCATCGATCAGTTCGTGATCGCCGGACTGGCCAAGTGGCGAGAGACGTCACGCCTCACCCTCCTGCTGCCACACGGTTACGAGGGGCAAGGCCCCGAGCACTCATCGGCTCGACTGGAGCGTTTCCTGGCGCTCGGCGCGGAGGGGAACATCCGAGTCGTCTACCCCACCACCGCCGGCCAATACTTCCACCTGCTGCGGCGCCAGGCACGCCACGCCGAGCTGCGGCCCATGGTGGTCATGACGCCCAAGTCGCTGCTGCGACTGCCCGCCGCGGCTTCGCGCCTCTCCGACCTGACCGATGGCGCCTTCCATCCAGTCATCGACGACCAGGAGCGCGCTTCGGACGAGGCTGCGGCGCACGTGAAGCGGCTGATCCTGTGCAGCGGCAAGGTCTACTACGACCTGCTCGCGTCGCCGTACCGTGAGGGCACCTCGGAGGCGGCGATCGTGCGCGTCGAGCTGCTCTATCCATTCCCCACCGAGGCGCTGCGCGCGGTCGTCGCCCGCTACCCCGGAGTCGAGCTGGTCAGCTGGGTGCAGGAAGAGCCGCGCAACATGGGGGCCCGGAAGTTCGTGCTCCCCAAGATCCGCCACCTTGTACCGTTCGCCATCCCACTGGGCGACGTATCCCGCCCGGAGCGCTCGCGCCCAGCCGAGGGGTACCCGGGCGCGCACGCAGCGGAGCAGGCTCGGATCGTGAAGGACGCGTTCGGGGCCTAGGCGCCGCCCCCATACTCGCCGCGATGTCCGCCCCACCAACGCTCCTCGAACGGTACCGAGAGCAGCTCGCGCGGCCGGGAGAGGCGTTTCCGCTCAGTCTTGGCGAGGGAGGCACGCCGCTCATTCACGCCCGCCGGCTGGGCGCGGACCTCGGACTCGATTACCTTTATCTGAAGGTCGAGGGCACGAACCCCACCGGATCCTTCAAGGACCGCGGCATGGTGCTGGCCGTCACGCGGGCCGTTGCTGCCGGTGCCAAGGCGGTCGTGTGCGCCTCGACCGGAAACACCGCGGCGTCGGCGTCGGCGTACGCCGCGGCCGCCGGGATTCCCTGTTTCGTCGTCCTGCCGGCTGGCAAGGTGGCCCGCGGCAAGCTGGCTCAGGCCCTCGCAGCCGGAGCGCGGCTGGTCATGGTGGACGGCAATTTTGACGAGGCCTTGCAGGCCGTCCGCGCCCTGGACGAGAAGGGCGCGGCTGCGGTGGTGAACTCCATTAACCCGGACCGGCTCGCCGGCCAACAGACCGCCGCCTGGGAGGTCTGCGACGCTCTGGAGCGCGCACCCGACGCGCTGGCACTCCCTGTCGGCAATGCGGGCAATATCACCGCCTACTGGGGCGGTTTCACGCGTTATGCAGACGCCGGACGGATCGCGACTCGGCCCCGAATGCTCGGCTTCCAGGCTGAGGGGGCCGCACCCATCGTGCGCGGGGCGCTCGTCGCGCAACCCGAGACGGTGGCGACGGCCATCCGCATCGGGAACCCAGCGTCGTGGAGCGGGGCACTTGCGGCGCGCGACGAATCTGGCGGCGCGATCGAGGCGGTGAGCGACGAGGAGATCCTCGAGGCTCAGCGCGACGTGGTGCGCCTGGAAGGAATCTTCTGCGAGCCGGCATCGGCGGCTGGCGTGGCGGGCATTCGAAAGATGGCTGGAGAAGGGCGAGTGCATCGGTCTGAACTGGTCGCCTGCGTTCTGACCGGCCACGGGCTCAAGGACCCCGATGCTGTCGCCGTCGAGGAGGGGACCCTGACGCCCGTCGCGCCCGACGTGGACGCCATCCGTCAGGCGATGGGGCTCTAGCCAGCGACCTGATGCAGGCGGAGCGTGGGTTGCCTCGCCATCGTGCCCGATCAGCCGCCACGCGTTGACAGTCGCTGGCTGATGACGACCTCGGCCGCTGCGGTGCTCTGGGGATGGCCCGTCACCGCTTCCAGGAACAGGTCGCGGCCCAGGGTCAACAGCTCCACGTCTTCGATGGCGCGCACCGTCGCCGTGCGCGGGACCTCTCTGAGCAGTGCGATCTCCCCGAAACCCTCGCCCTTCGACAGCTGCCGTACCGGTCGGCCGCCAATCAGGACCTCGACCCGGCCGCTGGCGACCACGTAATACCGGTCGCCCGTCTCACCCTCCGTGATGATGATCGAGCCGCTCGGAGCTCGCATCGGCACCAGGCTGGCTGCGAGCCGCTCGAGCGCCAGCGCCGACAGCGGCGCGAAGATCGCAATCGATCTGAGGATCGCGACCTCCGCAAGGTGGATCTCGGCGGCCGCGTCCATCTGCCGGAGCGCCGGGCTCGTGACGAGCAGGGCGGCGGGTAGGGCCAGGCCGGCGACCAGGAATGCGCCGTCCGGTCCCAGGAGCGCCACGGCGCCTGATGCAATCACGGTCCCAACGGCGAGTGATCCCATGTTCAGTCCCTCCAGGACGCCAAACACACGCGTCAGGAGGGCGTGCGGAGCGACGCGTTGCAGCAGCGTCCGGCCGGCGACGTCCATCACGCTGCGCCCTGCGCCGGAGACGGCGAGCAGGAGTGCCGCCGCGACCACGGTTGAGGTCATCGTCGCCATTGGCAAGAGCGCGAGCGGCAGGCCGAAGAGCAGGGTCCCGGCCGCGAACGGAAATGCCAGGCGGGGCCGACCGATCAACGCGACCGTCAGCGCCGCCCCCACCAAGCCACCTGCGCCAAAGGCCGCGTTCAGGTATCCGACCGCCGGTTCCCCCAGATTGAGCACGCGGAGCGCCAGGACCACGATGAACAGGTCGAGGGCGCCCCATACCAATGCGGCGCTGCCCAGCAGCGCGACCACCGTGCGCGGCCGGCCGCGGCGAGCAAGGACCCGTAACCCCTCAGCCGTATCCGCGAGCGGGCTCGCGGCGCCGCCTGCCCGTCGGCGGACGCCACCCTGGCGGGCCTCCGGGGCTGATGCGAGTGCGACGAGCACGGCGGCCACGACCGCTACTGCGGCCGACGCGGCGAAGACGAGTGCCGGGCCGCTCACGCCCAGTGACAGGCCGGCCAGCGCAGGCCCAACCAGAATGCTGGCATTCTCGATCGAGCCGCCAACGACGTTCGCCGCGGTCAGCTCAGCGGGCGTTTCGGCGAGCAGCGGCAGCAGAGACGCCTGCAATGGGCGCGTCAGCGTGATGGTCGTATTCGCCGCCGCCGCAAGTGCGTAGATCACCAGCAGCGGCGCAGCTGTCGCGAGGGCCGCTGCCGTCGCCAGCATGGCCGCCGCCTGGGCGACGTAGGAGATGACCAGCATTCGATCACGGCGGTATCGGTCGCCAAGCGTGGCGCCGATCGGAGCCAGGAAGGCTGACGGCGCCAGTTGCACGAAGACGGCCAGCCCGACCTGCGAGGCTCCGCCCTGGCTGTAGGCGAATACCAGCATTGCGATCCAGATCGCCCATTCCGCCAGGTTGAAGCCGATGTACGCCAACTCCACGAGGAGGATGCGGCGGTTGCGCAGCACCGCACCGAAGGCCGCCAGCGAGGCTCGGAGAAGCGGCATAGGGACGGCCATCGTACGCCCCGCCCGCGCACCACGAACCGCCTAGGTTGGCAGTCCTTCCATGGCAGCTCGCAATACATCGTGTGGCAGGGCAAAGGCCGTGATTCCGTCGCGGCCGGTCATCGTCTCGGCGGCCACCAGGGCGTTCACGATGGCCTCCTCGGTGGCCTCGATCGCGGCCCAGAAAATCGATCCGAGGTGCCCGTCGCCCAGGGCTTCGAGGGGGTAGGTCGTCGCGGAGTCGGCGGCTTCGAGTCCCTTGTTGCCCGTGGCGAAGGCCACGATCAGGTCGCCGCTGGACGGCTCTCCCGCCCCGCCAACCCGCCCGATCCCGAGCGCCGGTCGCTGCGCGAGGCGGGTGCATTGGTGCGGCAGCAGCGGGGCATCCGTGGCCACCACTACGATGATCGAACCGGCCCCAGGGGGAGGCACGCCGTCCGATCGCGGGCCGGGGAGCGGAACGACTTTGGGCGTGACGCGCTCGCCGACGGGGATTCCCGCGATCGTCAGGCGAGGCCGCCGGCCATGGTTGGCCTGTACCAGCACGCCCACCGTGTAGCCACCGTCTTCACGCGGCACGACACGCGACGCGCTGCCGATCCCGCCCTTGAACCCGTGGCAGATCATGCCGGTTCCGCCGCCGACGTTGCCCTCAGGCACGGCGCCGTCAGCCGCAGCGTCCCACGCCTGCCTGAGATGCTCGGCCCGAACGTGGAAGCCATCGATGTCGTTGAGCACCCCGTCCCATGTTTCGCCCACGACCGGGAGCGACCACGGAGCAGCGTGGCGGCCGCGCCGTGCAGCGACGTCGCGCTCCAGTGCGACAAGGGCATCCCGCACGATGCCGACCGAGTGCGTGTTCGTGATGGCGATCGGCGAGGTGAGGAACCCCGCCTCGCGTATCCATTCCAGGCCGGTCAGCTCGCCGTTGCCATTGAGCCGATGAGCTCCGGCAAAGGCCGGCGCCGACCACGGGTCGGGCGTCGGGATGACGAGCGTGACGCCGGTTCGCACCGGACCCTCGCCGACCCGCAGCGCGCCTTCGCCGCGCACGATGGTCGAATGGCCGACGCTGACGCCGGCAACGTCGGTGATTGCGTTGAGGGGTCCCGGTGGTAGCTGCCCGATGGTGACGCCCAAGTCTCGAGCCCGCGGTCGGCGTTCGCCCGCCTCGCTCGAGGTACTCGCATCGGTCATCGCGCCATGCTAGGTCGCGTGTGCCCCCCTCGCGTCCCGCAACCGCATGCGGCCCCGTCCTCGCACAAACGTCATCCGTTTCGGCCGCTATCCTCGATCACATGACTGACGGACGGCCGCGCTGCTCCTGGGCCGGCGATACAGATCCCCTCTACCTCGCCTATCACGACGTCGAGTGGGGTGTTCCGCTTCACGACCCGGTGCGGCTCTTCGAGCTGATCTGCCTGGAGGGTGCCCAGGCGGGGCTCTCATGGTCGACGATCCTGCACCGGCGTGACGGCTACCGCTCCGCGTTCGCCGGATGGGACCCCGAAGCCGTCGCGCGCTTCGGTGCGGACGACCAGGCGCGGCTGCTGGCGGACCCGCGGATCATCCGTAATAGGGCGAAGGTGGCATCGGCCATAGGCAATGCTCGGGCGTTCCAGGCCCTGCGCAAAGACGGCCTCGATCCAACGGCCCACCTCTGGTCATTCGTCGAGGGACGGCCGGTGCAAAACGCGTGGAAGGCGTTGGCCGAGATCCCTCCCGAGACGGACGCCTCGCGGGCCATGGCACGCGACTTGAGGCGACGCGGCTTGTCATTCGTTGGCCCCACGATCTGCTACGCCTTCATGCGGTCGTCCGGCATGGTGAACGACCACCTGGTGCGCTGCTTCCGGCACGCGGAGGTGGCGGCGCTCGCCTGAGGGCTGCCGCCCGTGGCAAGAATCGCCTGATGGCCACCGCGCGCCGGTACACTCGCGGCGCATGTCCGCCCTGCTGGCCACCGTCGAGGTTCCCGCGAGCTCAGCGAACCTGGGGAGCGGATTCGACTGCTTCGCGGCAGCGCTGAGCCTGAAGCTGCGTGCCGCGCTCCACCGCGGCGACGAGCCCGGGATCGTGCTGACGGCCCACGGCGAGGGCGTCCCACCCGACGGCGCGGACCCGGAGGCAAACCTGCTGATCCGCGCCTTCCGCGCCGGGATGCAGGCCGCGGCCGGGTCCGCGGCCGGCGCCGGCTCGTGGCGGATCGAGGTCTCCTCGATGATCCCTCCTGCGCGTGGATTGGGCAGCTCGGCATCGGCGATCGTCGCCGGTCTGCTGCTCGGAGCCGCAATTGGGCGACGGGCTCCGCACCCCGACGAGCTGCTCGCGCTGGCCGCAGACCTGGAGGGCCACCCGGACAACGTGGCGGCAGCCCTATACGGGGGCATCACGTTGGCGGTCGCGGCTCCCCGTCAACCCCTAACCCTGCGCCGGTTCCACCCGCCAGAGCGATGGATACCGGTCCTCTTCATCCCCCAAGCCGAGAGCCCAACGCACGAGATGCGTGCGGCCCTGCCGGCGTCGGTCTCACATGCCGATGCCGCCGCACAGGCCGGTCTGGCAGCGCTCCTCACTACGGCAGTGGTCACCGGGGATGCGGGTCTGCTGCGCGTGGCCATGGACGATCGCCTGCACCAGCCGTACCGATTCGCGCATCT
>JALYLE010000021.1 GCA_030774375.1 Chloroflexota bacterium
TTCTACGCCCAGACGGGGCGTGCGGTGGGCATGAAGCCTGCCGGCGGGATCCGAACCGCCAAGGAGGCGATCGCCTACCTGACTGTCCTGTACGAGACCCTGGGTCCTGACTGGATGACGCCGGACCGCTTCCGATTTGGCGCCAGCTCGCTGCTCAATGACGTGCTCATGCAGATCCGCAAGGAGCGAACCGGGCGCTATTCCGGGGCCGACTATTTCACCATCGACTAGGCGACCCAGACCGATGGCGTCGGCCGCTCCCCTCGAAGCGGCCGACGCATGCACGATCTCATCCGTCACCTGCGGCCCAACTGCGGCGGGCCGCGGTTAGATCGCGGCGCCGGACCGGTAAGATCGGGCCACGACACGGACCTCACGGATCGGACCGCTCCGGCGTTCCACTCGCGTGCGATTGCCGCCCTTCCAGGCCCTGGTGGACGCGCATGCGCGGGAGCTGCATCGATTCCTGATCGCGAGCATCGGCCCCGACGGCGCCGATGACGCCCTCCAGGAGACGTTCCTGTCCGCGCTGCGTGCCTACCCCCGACTGCGCGACGGTACGCACCTGCGCGCCTGGCTGTACACGATCGCCCAGCACAAGGCGACGGACGCGGTGCGGCGCACGGTCCGGCATCGAACGAGCGCTATCGAGGAGGTCGATCCGGGTCGATTGGCGGTCCACTCGCCGCCCTCGCTGGACGATGAATTGTGGTCCGTGGTCCGCGTCCTGCCGCCCAGGCAGCGTGCGGCCGTCGTCCATCGGTTCGTCTTCGACCTTGCATACCGAGAGATCGCGGAACGCCTGGGCGTGAGTGAGGAGGCGGCCCGACAGAACGTCAGCACGGCGTTGCGACGGCTGCGGAAGGAAGTAAACCGATGAACGAGCTCGAGCGACGATTGGCCAGGCCGCCGGAGATGGGGCTCGATGGCGAGCGGCTCCGCACGCGGCTGGCGGTGCGGGCAGCCGCCGACGGACTGCTCGACGTGGCATACGCGACGCTCGACAGCCCCATCGGTGAGCTCCTGGTCGCGGTCACGCGGCGTGGCCTCGTGCGTGTGGCCTATCCGCACGAGGGCTGGGATCCGGTCCTCGCCGATCTCGCGGACCGCATCTCGCCTCGGGTGCTCGCGGCGCCGGAGCGAACCGATGCGACCCGTCGAGCGCTCGAGGCGTATTTCGCCGGGCAGCTCCGCGCCTTCGACCTGCCGATCGACTGGGCGCTGGTCCACGGATTTGCCACGGGCGTGCTGCAGGCGACTGCCCGTGTCCCGTTCGGCAGCGTGTCGACGTACGGGAAGGTTGCGGCGCAGGCCGGGTCGCCCCGTGCTGCGCGGGCCGCCGGGAATGCGCTCGGCTCGAACCCGATCCCGATCGTAGTGCCGTGCCACCGCGTTGTTCACGCTGACGGCACGCTTGGCGGCTACACCGGTGGGCTCGACCGCAAGGAGTTCCTGCTCCGGCTGGAAGGTGTTGATCCGGCGTCGCCTGCGCCCGCATAGTCCGCGGGTTCGGAACCGCATCGCACCTTTGGGCGTCAGACGGGCATGCAGAACACTCGTCGAGCGATCCTCCATGGGCTGTGGGTCCGCGCGCTGAGGGGCCCCGCCCTGAGGGTCCCCGCACTGCTGGGCCCGACCCTGAGGGTTCCCGCCCTCAGCCTCCCGGTCATCCTGGCGATTCTCCTCGGCGGTTGCAGCTGGCTCTGGCCGGCGGCCCCCGGTCCCGCCAACCAGCAGGGCATCCTGGACGTGCAGAACGCCCACGGGGACGGACCGGGGATCAGCATCGACGCGGCGCTCGCCAAGCCCGGGGAGCTTCTCCTCGTCAACGGGGCGCTTTTCATCGGTTCCGATGGCACCGCCTGGCTGTGCAGCCTGGAGGCCGAGTCCTACCCGCCGCAATGTGGCGGCTCGAGGCTGAAGGTGCTGCACCTCGAACGTGCCAGCCTGCCAGCGCTGAAATCGGCGAGCGGCGTGCGGTGGCTGGACTCGGCTCAGCTGCTCGGGACCGTGCGATCCAGCTGATCCAGCTGATCCCGCTGATCCAGCCCCACCCAAGTCGCGGTAAGCCGATCAGGAGCGGCTGGTAAGCGCTGGAGTTCAGCATCCCTGGAGATGGACCCGACGCGTCTCGGCGCGAGCCTCCGTGCAGTCCGCATGCGACTCCGCCTCCGCCAGTCTGACGTCGCCGCAAGGTGCAATCTCTCACCCTCGACCGTGTCGCGGATCGAGCGTGGCCACATCGGGTCATTCGCACTCGATAGCCTTCTTGCGGTGTGCGGCGTCCTCCAGGTTCGCATCGACTTCGTTCCGCGTTGGCGTGGCGGCGACCTGGACCGCCTGCTCTACGCCAGCCACGCGGCCATGCACGAGCGCCTGGCCCGCATCCTCGGCAGCCTGCCGAGTTGGGTGATGGCGCCCGAGGTGACGTTCTCCGTGTTCGGGGAGCGGGGCGTGATCGACATCTTGGCGTTCCATCCGGGTCGCCGGGTCGTGCTGGTCATCGAGCTCAAGACGCAGCTCGTCGAC